>JAPUFZ010000236.1 GCA_027293245.1 Gammaproteobacteria bacterium | reverse complement strand
CTGAAGGAGCGGAATAACAGTGCGTATTGCCGACTGAAGAAAATACCTTGTGGGATTCAAAGAACAAGCGAGGGCCCGTCATCCTGGTGAGAAATGCGGGCTAGGCCCCGATTCGGCCGTAATACCGGAATTCGATGCGATTCACGCCTCGATCTGACCGGTCCGGCACCCCGGGCGGTCCGACGTCTCGGCAGTCCGATGTATCGGTTTCAAGGGCCTTCTGAATGACTCAGCAATAATCAGAGTCTCCCTGGCTTTCCAAAAAATATCTGAATTCCTATGGTGTTTCGAAGGTTTTACCGATACAGGTGTTTTTTTTAGTGCATTTATTGATTAACCATAATAGAATTTTCGGTTCGGCGTACGCTTTGTCGGCACTAACTATTATTATTTTTTGAGGCTAGTTGTGGAATTATCGGGTTCTGAAATCATCATCCAGTTTTTAAAAGACGAAGGTGTGGAGTATCTATTCGGATACCCTGGTGGCGCGGTGTTGCATATATACGATGCGCTGCAAAAACAGGATGGTATCAAGCATATTCTGGTTCGCCATGAACAGGGAGCCACCCATGCCGCCGATGGCTATGCGCGTGCTACCGGCAAACCCGGTGTTTGCCTGGTAACCTCGGGTCCAGGAGCAACCAATGCCATTACTGGGATTGCTACTGCGTACATGGATTCGATCCCACTTGTAGTAATCACGGGACAGGTCCCTAGCCATGTAATCGGCACCGATGCATTCCAGGAAGTGGATGCGGTCGGCATAAGTCGTCCCTGCGTCAAACACAATTTTTTGGTGAAGGATCTCAACAAGTTAGCCTCGACCCTCAAAAAAGCATTTTTTATCGCGACTACCGGCCGGCCGGGCCCTGTGGTAATTGACATACCAAAGGATATCACCGCGCCTCATATCAAGATTCCATACCAATACCCGAAGCAAATTTCGATACGTTCATATAACCCGAACCTCAAGGGCCATCCCAGGCAGATTAAAAGAGCAGTCGAATTATTACTGAGTGCCAGGCGTCCAGTGATTTACAGCGGTGGCGGCGTGATCATCGATGAAGCATCTAAAGAACTGCGAAAGTTCGTGCGACATCTCGGTTACCCAATTACGCAGACTCTGATGGGCCTGGGGGCTTTCCCAGGGACCGATCCACAATTTATCGGATTGCTTGGTATGCATGGAACCTATGAAGCCAATATGGCAATGCATGATTGCGATGTATTAATCGCTATTGGCGCCAGATTTGACGATCGTATAACTGGCGTAACCAGTAAATTTTGTCCCTATGCACAAATCATACATATCGATATCGACCCGACATCGATATCGAAAAATATTAACGCCGACATTCCGATCGTCGGTGGGGTAAAACAGGTTTTGACCGAAATGCTCAAAATCCTGGCGAAGTCAAAGCCAACTGAAAGCGCGGCTATAGAGGCCTGGTGGAACAAGATTAAGTCGTGGCAAGATCAGAAAAGTTTCGACTACGAAAGGCATAAGGGCTTGATACAGCCTCAAACTGTAATAGAAGAACTCTACAAGGTCACCGGTGGCAATGCCTATATTACCTCCGATGTCGGCCAGCATCAGATGTTTGCTGCACAGTTTTATCCTTTCGACGAGCCCAGGCGCTGGATTAATTCTGGTGGCCTCGGCACCATGGGATTTGGGCTACCCGCGGCACTGGGGGTCAAGCTTGCATTCCCGGACAAGGATGTTGCCTGCGTTACCGGTGAAGGCAGCATTCAGATGTGTATCCAGGAATTATCCACCTGCCTCCAATACGATGCGCCAGTCAAAATTATCAACCTGAATAACCGATACCTGGGTATGGTGCGCCAGTGGCAGGAGTTCTTTTACGAAAAACGTTATTCACATGTATACATGGACTCGCTTCCCGACTTCGTTAAGCTTGCCGAAGCCTATGGCCATGTCGGTATTCTGGTAGAAGACCCGGATGACCTGCATGAGGCCCTGAAACAAGCTTTTGCCTTGAAAGATCGAACCGTTTTCCTGGATATTATTACCGATCAGGAGGCGAATGTTTACCCAATGATTTCAGCCGGTAAGGCACACAACGAAATGGATCTGTCTCCGTTACAACAAAAAATTCAGGCGTCACTCAAGGCGAATGGGGAAACAGCATAATGCGGCACATCGTATCCTTACTGGTCGAAAACGAGGCTGGGGCATTGTCACGAATAGCCGGATTATTCTCAGCGCGGGGTTACAATATCGAGTCTCTTACCGTGGCAACCACCGAAGACCATACTCTTTCGCGCATGACAATCATCACCACCGGCTCCGATCGAATCATCGAGCAAATCACTAAACAGCTCAATAAACTGGTGGATGTTGTCAAGTTACAGGACTTCACCGAGGGTAATTTTATCGAGCGCGAAATGATGTTCGTCAAGGTGAGGGCACAGGGCGAGTCCCAACGATCCGAAATCAAGCGGCTTTCGGAAATTTTCCGCGCACGTATCATCGACGTAACAGATACCACATTTTGCATCGAATTGACCGGCTCCGGTGACAAGCTCGATGCTTACATAAAAGCCATGCACGAAAGTAATGTTGTCGAAGTCGTGCGCTCGGGTTCGATGGGTATCATGCGAGGCGACAAAGCCTTAACCATCTAAAGGCAATGAATGACTTACCCGTCCCGGCATGCCGCTACCAACCACACACTAAATCAAATTTACAACCCACGAGGGCGTTATGAACATTTATTACGATAAAGACTGTGATCTTTCCATTATCCGGGGCAAAAAAGTAACCATCGTCGGTTACGGTTCACAGGGGCATGCGCATGCTAATAATTTAAAAGATTCCGGGGTTGACGTCACAGTAGCGTTACGCGAAGGATCAGCTTCCGCAGCCAAAGCTGAAGCCGCCGGACTGGTCGTGAAAAATAATACCGATGCGATAAAAAGTGCTGATGTCGTCATGGTTTTAACGCCGGACGAATTCCAGAGTCAGCTCTATCAAAATGATATTGAACCCAATATCAAGCAAGGCGCGGCGCTGGCATTTGCTCATGGTTTTGCTATTCATTTCAACCAGGTAGTCCCTCGCGCAGATCTCGATGTCATAATGATTGCACCCAAGGCCCCGGGCCACACGGTTCGCTCAGAATTCGTTAAAGGTGGTGGCATACCTGATTTAATCGCAATTCAACAGGATGCCACGGGTATGGCCAGAGAACTGGCACTTTCGTACGCAGCTGGTATTGGCGGCGGACGCACCGCAATCATTGAAACCAGTTTCAAGGACGAGACCGAAACCGACCTGTTTGGTGAACAGACCGTACTCTGTGGTGGTACCATCGAACTGGTGAAGGCTGGTTTCGAAACCCTGGTCGAAGCCGGGTATGCACCAGAGTTAGCTTATTTCGAATGTTTACATGAACTGAAATTAATCGTCGATTTAATTCATGAAGGCGGCATCGCTAATATGAACTATTCTATTTCGAACAATGCGGAGTATGGTGAGTATACTACCGGTCCAAAAATCATCAACCAGGAAAGCCGGCGGGCGATGAAGGAATGTCTGGAAAATATCCAGAACGGCAGCTACGCTAGGAAGTTTATCCTTGAAGGTCAGTCAAATTACCCTGAAATGACAGCATGGCGTCGTATTAACGCAGCTCATGAGATTGAACAAACCGGCGAAAGGTTACGTGCGATGATGCCATGGTTAAGTGCCAATGCACTCGTCGATAAAGCCAAAAATTAGGCCTGAACCTCTGAGATCTATGGACGACAGCAACCCGAAACCAACCCGGAAAAGCCTGGGCAAAGGCATTTTCCTGCTACCTAACCTATTCACGACCGGGGCTTTGTTCGCTGGATTCTACGCCATAATTGCAGCGATGAAGGGCCACTTTGACACTGCCGCTATCGCAATTTTTCTCGCGTTTTTGCTGGATGGTCTCGACGGCCGGGTAGCACGCCTGACCAATACGCAATCTGCTTTTGGCGCAGAATACGACAGCTTGTCTGACATGGTTTCATTTGGTGTAGCACCCGCTTTGGTTATGTATGAGTGGGCTTTGGTTAATTTAGCCGATGTATCAGTGCTGTGGGGAAAGTTAGGATGGTTGGCTGCGTTTATCTATACCACCTGCACAGCTTTACGCCTGGCACGATTTAATACACAGATCGGCGTGGCCGACAAACGCTATTTCCAGGGTCTTGCCTGCCCCGCTGGCGCCGCGGTTGTTATGGGTGCGGTCTGGGTTTGCGAGAACTATGGTATTTCCAGCCACGAGGTGATTTACGCCGCGTTGGTCCTGACATTAGTAGTGGGAATGCTGATGGTATCGAAATTTCCTTACTACAGCTTCAAAGATCTCGACCTACGTAAAAGGGTACCATTTGTCGCAGTATTAATTGTCATGCTGATATTTGTATTTCTATCCATAGAGCCACCGACGCTACTGTTCTCGGGATTCTTTTTGTATATGCTTTCGGGTCCGATAATTTCACTTTTCCGCTGGAACAGAAACCGGCAGCGGCTGGCTGGTTCCGGCGAGTAAAACCTGACGGACGGGAAAAACGAGTCCGGCGCTGTCGGCGTTATACCCGGCTATCACGAAGAGGTTGGCTATGAATAAAGAAAAACTGATTATATTCGACACCACGCTTCGCGACGGCGAACAAAGCCCCGGTGCATCTATGACCAGGGATGAAAAGGTCCGCATCGCCAGGGCGCTGGAAGTGATGAAAGTCGACATTATCGAAGCAGGATTTCCTATTGCCAGCAATGGCGATTTTGAAGCGGTTAAAGCAGTTGCAGAAATCGTAAAGGACTGTACCGTTTGTGCGCTGGCACGCGCCATAAAGGGAGATATCGAGCGTGCTGGAGAAGCCATCAAACCAGCAAATTCGGGTCGTATCCATACTTTTCTCGCGACTTCGCCTATTCATATGAAAGAAAAACTGCGCATGTCAGCCGATGAGGTGGTCGAAGCCGCGGTAAAATCGGTTGCGATGGCGCGTCGCTATACCGATAACGTAGAGTTTTCTCCTGAAGATGCCGGGCGCTCGGAGCCTGATTTCCTGTGTCGCATTATTGAAGCTGTTATCGCCGAAGGCGCCACGACGATCAATATACCGGATACTGTCGGTTACAATATTCCTCATCAGTTCGGCGCATTGATCAAAGACCTGATAGAACGCGTACCTAATTCGGACCAGGCGATATTCTCGGTGCATTGCCATAACGACCTTGGACTGGCGGTCTCCAATTCACTTTCGGCCGTGTTGCATGGAGCCCGCCAGGTGGAATGCACTGTCAACGGCCTGGGTGAACGCGCCGGCAATGCCTCGCTGGAAGAAATTGTCATGGCCGTGCGAACCCGCCAGGATGTATTCCCCTGTGACACCACCCTCGATGCCACACAGATCATGAACTGTTCGAAGCTGGTTGCTGGCATCACAGGTTTTAACGTGCAACCGAACAAGGCTATTGTTGGTGCCAATGCCTTTGCGCACGAGTCTGGCATCCATCAGGACGGTGTATTGAAAGCACGCGAAACCTACGAAATCATGCGCGCTGAGGATGTCGGCTGGTCATCTAACAAGCTGGTACTCGGTAAACATTCCGGTCGCAATGCCTTCAAGACCCGTATGCTTGAGTTGAATATCGAGTTTTCTTCCGAGGAAGAACTCAATGAGGTTTTTGCGCGTTTCAAAACACTGGCGGACAAAAAACACGATATATTCGACGAGGACCTGCAGGCCCTGGTAACCGAATCCGCACTCGAAACCGAAAACGAGTCGATCAAGCTCGTGGCCTTAAGAGTTTGCTGCGAAACGGGTGAAACACCGAACGCGACCATGATCCTGAATATTAACGGTGAGGAGCAACAAGCCGAAGCGACGGGAGACGGTCCGGTCGATGCCTGCTTCAAGGCGATTGAAAAACTCACTAATACCGGTGTTAATCTGCAATTGTATTCGGTTAACGCGATTACCACCGGCACCGATTCACAGGGTGAAGTCACCGTGCGGGTGGAAAAAGATGGACGCATCGTCAATGGTCAGGGGGCGGACACCGATATCGTGATTGCCTCGGCAAAATCATATATCAACGCGCTCAACAAGATCACCAGCCGTTCGGGCCGAACTCATCCACAACTGGAGAGTCTCTAATAAAATTCGTGCCATTCAACCCGGCAATGTGTAAGCACAGATGTTAAGCCGACGGCAACAACAATGTCTGAAAGGTATCGGCATTCGACAATGGCTGGGAAGATCTGTTTCTGGTTCTAATTCAGAAGTTACACAATTACCGGAAGCAGTACCGCAAGAGCAGATAGAAGTAATCGAGCAAGCGCTACCCGAAAAACCCGTTATTATTTCAGCGCCGGTCAAACTCGACAGCTGGGATAATATTACGCAATCCATACATCAATGCCAGGCCTGTGAGTTAGCGAGATCCTGTACTCAAAAAGTACCGGGCGTGGGTAACCAGCAAGCCGGGTTAATGATTATTGGAGAAGGCCCAGGTCACGAAGAAGACCTTAAAGGTGAGCCCTTCGTCGGTCGCTCCGGTCAATTGTTAGACAAGATGTTGATGGCAATTGGTATATCACGGTCCCAGGTATTCATTACCAATATAGTAAAATGCAGGCCCCCTGGCAATCGTGATCCCCACATCGACGAAGTCAAGGCATGCGAATCATTTATCCAGGCGCAAATAAAGCATATTGCTCCGAGGGTGATTTTGGCGGTCGGTAGAATTTCGGCCCATCATTTACTCAATTGCACTACCCCGGTCGGCAAGTTAATCGACCAAATCCATCATTTACCTGGGTCGGATATACCGCTGAAGGTTACTTATCATCCAGCCTATCTACTGAGAAATCCATCGGCCAAATCAATTGTCTGGCGAGATTTGAAGAACCTGCATAAAATGCTAAATCGATGAACAAAATCGATTTAGCATTTCGACCTATGGTACTGGAGGATATCGAAGCGGTGATGCGTCTCGAACAGGCTGTTTACGAATTCCCCTGGACCGAACGTATTTTTAAAGACTGTATTCGAGTTGGCTACGATTGCTGGTTAGCCTTACTGGAAAAAGAAATAATCGCTCACGCAGTGATTAGCGTGGCTGCAGCTGAAAGCCACATGCTGAATCTCTCGGTATCAACAAAGCATCAGGGTAAGGGAATAGGAAAACAGTTTATTCAGTTCCTGCTCGATATAGCCGGCAAAAAACGTGCAGAAATCATGATGCTCGAGGTACGTCCCAGTAATGTCCAGGCAATAAATTGCTATAATTCTGCCGGATTTAATGAAATCGGATGTCGAAAGGACTATTATCCCGCGCCAAACGGTAAAGAAGACGCTTTGCTGTTCGCCAAACAAATTCCCTAAAACAGCTATTCCCGGGTCCGGGCCTTGTATTAAAAGCAATAAATGGATGAAAATTGATGTCTGATGTAGACAAGATGCGGCGTCGGCGCACTTTTGCAATAATTTCACACCCGGACGCGGGTAAAACCACAGTAACTGAAAAGTTATTACTTTTTGGCAAGGCAATCCAGATGGCAGGGACTGTCAAGAGCAGGAAGGCTGCTCGCCACGCGACCTCGGACTGGATGGAACTGGAGAAACAGCGCGGTATCTCGGTAACCTCTTCTGTCATGCAGTTTCCCTACAAAGACAGCATCATCAACCTGCTAGATACACCAGGGCATGAAGATTTTTCCGAAGATACCTACCGTACTCTAACTGCAGTTGACTCGGCATTGATGGTGATCGATTGTGCAAAAGGCGTGGAGGAGCGAACCATCAAACTGATGGATGTTTGCCGGCTACGCGATACCCCAATCATTACATTTATTAATAAACTCGATCGTGAGGGACGCGATCCAATCGACTTGCTGGACGAAGTTGAAGATGTATTAAAAATCCGCTGCGCGCCGATTACATGGCCCATTGGTATGGGCAAGCGACTCAAGGGCGTATTTCACCTGTTAACCGATTCGGTGCATTTGTTTGCAGCCAGTGAGGCCCAAAAAATATCTTCAGGCGAGGTCATAAAAGGCCTCGACAACCCGAG
Source organism: Gammaproteobacteria bacterium (assembly GCA_027293245.1). GTDB lineage: Bacteria > Pseudomonadota > Gammaproteobacteria. The sequence continues at coordinate 4,286 of JAPUFZ010000236.1, read as the reverse complement.
GCTGGATGAAATACTGGGTTCGATGGTGCAGGATTTTCGTGAGGAAATCGAACTGGTACGCGGTGCATCGAGTAGCTTTGATCTCGATAGTTTTCTCAGCGGTGAATTGACACCGGTATTTTTTGGTTCGGCGATCAATAATTTTGGCATGGCGGAATTACTCGATGCGTTTAACGAGTACGCACCCTCTCCGATGGCCCGCCCAACCCAAACACGCCGGGTGCAGCCAGACGAAGATCAATTAACCGGGTTTGTTTTCAAAATTCAGGCCAATATGGACAAACAACATCGCGATCGCATTGCCTTTATGCGTATTTGCTCGGGCAAGTACACCAGGGGCATGAAACTAAGGCATGTACGTATTAAAAAAGACATGAAGATTCCGAACGCTGTCACCTTTATGGCCGCAGACCGGGAACACGTAGAGGAAGCCTATACGGGCGATATCATCGGCATACATAACCACGGTACGATCCGTATCGGCGACACCTTTACCATGGGTGAGGATCTCGCCTTTACTGGTATACCAAATTTCGCACCCGAGTTGTTTCGACGTGTGCGCCTGAAAGATCCTCTCAAGACCAAGGCCTTACTCAAAGGCCTGACCCAGCTTTGCGAAGAAGGAGCTACCCAGTTGTTCAAACCCATCGCTAATAATGATCTGATTTTGGGTGCTGTTGGGATATTGCAGTTCGATGTTGTCGCCCATCGCCTTCAGGACGAATACGGCGTCGACTGTCAGTTCGAGGCTGTCAACGTAAACACTGCACGTTGGATTGTATGCGACGATGAAAAGAAACTGAGTGAATTCACCAACAAGCTGCGTGCCAACCTCGCTCTCGACCATGCCGGCGACCTCGCTTATGTTGCACCATCACGGGTAAACTTGACAATGACCCAGGAGCGTTGGCCAGAAATTGAATTCCTCGCTACTCGCGAACATGGGATTTACGACTAGTCGTCTAGCCCAGTTGAGTCACTATTTTCGGATCACTTTCCAGGGTTCTGTGGACCGGGCACCTGTCGGCGATAGCCAAAAGTCTCTGTTTTTGTTCGTCGCTGAGATCTCCTTTGAGTGAAATAGTACGGGTAATCCGTTCGATTTTATCGTTGCAGTTTATACAGTCCTCGGCGTGCACCCGTTCGTGGACCAGTTTTACCTCGATATCCTCCAGCGGCAGTTTTTTCCGACTGGCATACATGCGCAGCGTCATCGATGTGCAGGCGCCAAGGCTCATCAATAACAAATCGTAAGGAGTCGGTCCCAGGTTGGAGCCACCGTATTTCTCAGGTTCGTCAGCCAGCAAACAGTGGTTGTCGCTAAACAGGCCACGCAAGAATTGTCTGTCGAGTTCCGTTACCAGAACCTCCCCTGATTCGAGTTGCGTATTCTGCTCTGTCAAATTATCCAGGGTGTTACTACCGAGGTACCGGCCAGCCCACGCAGCAAGAGTTGCTCCGACATACTCGGCGTCTTCAGCCTTGCTTAGCAGGTGGTCCGCCCTGTCAAGAGAAATAAAACTCTTTGGGTGTATTGCAGCCTGATATATTTCCGCCGCCTGGTCGATCGATACAATCGTGTCCGCGGGTGAATGAAATATCATCAGCGCCGCGTTTAAATTCTTGATTTGTCCGGTCGAGTTGTAGCGGTCGATGTCATCCAGCAACTGCTGCTTGATAGGAAATTTACGACCACCGATATTGACGATAGATTCCCCCTGCTGTTTTATCGAATCCGCCTGATCCTGGAACAGGTGCTCAATGTGTCTGGCCGTTGCTGGTGAGCCAATCGTTGCTACCGCCTTAATCGATTCTAGCTGTTGTGCAGCGCTTAACACGGCGGCACCGCCCAGGCTATGACCAATCAATAACTGCGGCGCCGCATAATGCGCTTCCAGGTGAGCCGCCGCGGCAAGCAAATCCTGAACATTAGACGAAAAGTTACTATTGGCGAAATCACCGTCACTATTACCGAGCCCGGTAAAATCAAATCGAAGCACGGCTATTCCACGAGCAGCCAATGCCTTACTAATCCTTGAGGCGGCCGCTATATCCTTGCCACAGGTAAAGCAATGCGCAAATAATGCATAACCTGAAATAGCCGCATTACCGGTTGGAGTTTCAAGCAAGCCGGCCAGTATTTCACCATTATTGTTTTCGAATTCAAGTTTAATTTTACTCATCGTTGCCAGTCCCATAGTTTGAAAATTGATTCCGTGGTTTCATGATTTTCCGCTAAATTGCCGAATTTTACCCCTTTCCCGCTTGTTCGGCCGCTGATCACTCGTCGGTTTTTGCATTGCCGCCAGTTTCCGCTGCTCAGATTCTCGCGCCCGTCGATTAACACTGGCTTGCGTTTCCGCATATAGGGTCTGCGCAATTTTCGCACATTTGCGCTGCTCGCTCAGTTCCAACACAACTATTTCTAACCGATCCTGACCGCGTGATATCGCGTAACAATCATTAATCTTCACCGCGCGGGAAGATTTCACTCTCTGCCCATTCAAATGGACCTTGCCACCCGCCACCGCACTGCTGGCGGTCACCCTGGTCTTGAAAAACCGTGCTGCCCACAACCATTTGTCGAGCCTGGTTCGCTTTTCATTATCAGTCATGGTGGATGCTAAGCGTTAATGGTCGACGGTTTTCTGGCTTTGTTTTTTATGTATATACTTCATCACTCGATCTGCCATCGAAAACCCGCTCAATACTGCACCCTCAATCCTGGGTGCGGTACACCAGTCACCACAGGCACCAATTGCCCTGGTTTCATCGAATAGGGAGTCTTCACCTATGGGATTAATCGGTAAGGCATGTTTCCAGCAATGCACCGATGATAACACCGGTTTTACCGGTGTCAGGTCAGTTGCCTCCCAGAATGCATCAAGTAGCGAATGCATCACCCTGCCTCTGAAACTGGCCGCATATTGTTGCGACCATTCTGGAGTGGCGTGCATCAGCCAACAGTCGAATTCGGGTTTTTGATCGGTTAGTTGAGAATGTGAAATCCAGGACAATGGAGAATCCAGAACATTGGCAGCGTCAAAGGGCAGATCCAGTTTTTGCTCGAAGGCAAACATACCGGCCCAGCAAACAGTCATATCGATCTTATCGGCCAGACGGCTTATTGTTGGGACATCACGACATAATGCAGCCACCTGATTACCCGCTGTGGCAATTATTACGATATCGAAAACACCGAGATAGTCTCCGCGATCATTGAATAACCGCCATCCACCGGCAGATTGCATTTCTAGTTCGCCCACGGTAGTAGAGGTTATCAAATCGCAGTTTGAGGCAAGGTTTTCAGCGATCACCTGCATGCGGGGCTGACCTACAAATCTCTGTGTTGCCATGTCGGTATTGCTTACCTGGCCATTTTGCAGCTCAACAATCCAGCCATCCCAGGATCGCACGATACCATCGGTCTGCCAGGCCGAAACTATATTCCAGAACAAAGGGTTATTAACCGTAAAATACTGGGCGCCGTGATTAAACTCGTATTCCCCGACACGGAACCGACTAATTCGACCACCAGGGTAAATATTCTTTTCGAATACCCTGACACTCGATACCAGACCCTTGAGTGCAGTCCCACAGGTAAGGCCCGCAAGACCGGCTCCGATAATAGCAATTGAAGGGCCCTTCATCTGTACTTGTTGTATCTCTACATCGATGGGAATTCATCGGCGTATTTCGAAATCCACTCCCTGGCTGCTTCCTCCGGGCTTATTTCTCGCCCTTCTGCGAGTTTAATCTGTTTTCGATAATGCTCTATATGACAAATTTGTTCGATCATACGTAACCGATACAGATCGCTTTTTCCTTCAAATTGCAGGCCTATTTCAAATCCATCGCCGGATTTCTCGCACCAGACAACCTTGCCTGTCAGGTAACTTTCCTGTTCCAGAACTGGAATCGAAACCCGGACTGTCGTCAGAATCTCAAGCGGTTTTCCGGAAATAAAAGAAAGACCGCCGAGGCTCAGATTAGTCAGGGTTTCATCAGCCGAATCATCAGTATCATCCCCAATCAGCTCTAGTGATACCTGTATCGGTACATCGGCTGGATGACGAATATATTTTCGTACCCTGGTTTTATTTGGCAATTGACACCAGCATCTTGTTGAGTTTGGCAACGAAGCTGGCCGGGTCTTCTAGTTGTCCGCCCTCTGCCAGAATCGCTTGATCAAACAATATACTAGACCAGTCATCAAACTTCTTCTTCGATTTCTCCGCGTTCAGCTTTTTAACGATGGGATGATCCGGATTGATTTCCAGTACTGG
>JAPUFZ010000235.1 GCA_027293245.1 Gammaproteobacteria bacterium | reverse complement strand
TATTGATCGGGTCCGGTATTGATTTTTGCCGAGAGAAAATCATGCAATATATATTCGTGATTGGCATAGACATAGACGATATCAAAATTCGCTTCCAGCGCCCTACTCGCCGCGGCCTGGTACCAGCCTTTCAGGGTCTTTATATCGTCGAGCGTCATCGCCTGGCTTTGAACCGGCATACCAATCCGGGAAGTATTGGGCAGGCTGACCGGACCCAGGGCCGGGACACGGGTGTACATATTAGCGCTCGAGCGACCGCCATACCAGAGCTCGACACCAGCGAGCGCGTCGTGTTCGTGCACTGCATCGGCCATCAGGCGCAGATTACCGACATCGCCCTTATCCCACAGGCTCGCATGCGGGAAAGGCGTATCGTCCGAACTGGGATGAATCGAGCAATACTCGGTACACACCACGCCCCAGCCACCGGCGGCCTTCATACCCCGCATTGCCGCCATCATCTGCGGCCGGCGATAGCCCATGCCACTGCAATGGGGAACCTGGTAAAATCGATTGGGTGCCGTTACCGGCCCGATCTTGACTGGTTCGAATAAAGGGTCGTAACGCGGGTCGCGCATCTAAGCAGCACTGGTCAGGTTACGTATTTTAATCATCTTTTGATTGGCTGATTTCAGGCTTCCGGTTTCCGGCGCCGTATCCAGTGCAACCACGGGGATTAATTCACGCAAACGATTCTGAAAGGCGCAGACGCCCAGCTCGAGATCGGACAATAAAACCTGATCGAAGGCACTGGAACGCTGGCCTTCCGCGGCCCACTTTACCAGTTGCACATCTTCCTCGCCAACACCCATGTTGATTTCACGATTATACTGGCGCGCGCTTTCCATTTCTGCTCGGGCATCGGGCAATGCATAACAGGCACCGGCCATGACGCTCTTGTGGTAGCCGGTGGGATAAACCTGGTAGACCTCGATCATGTCAGGAAACAGGGTGATGACGATGCCAGGGAACAGGCCCCAGTAGATCCACAGATGTCGATGTGATTCGGGCAAATAATTCGATTCGGGTAAGGCCGATATATAGTTCTGGATTAAAGGCGTTTTTGCCTGCCGATTTTCGAAGCTGCCATAGGACCTGGCGATTCCGCTTTCAAGCACCTGATCCTTATAACTGGAACCGGTGAGATCGAACAGTTGAGGATGGCCAACAGGTACATGATATCCCTCATTGTCGATATCGATCACCGACTTCCAGTCGAGATCGAAGTCGAAACGCCAGGGCTCGTCATAGGTTTTCATATCGGTCAGGTTATACAGGCTGATTTCTTCTTCCGCTTCAGCAAAACTCTCGGCTATCGATACTCCTTCACCGCAAAAACGAACAAATATCAATCCGTGCCAGACTTCACAATCGAGTGCCTTCAGGCCGTATTTTGCCTTGTCGATTTCGGGGAATGACCTGGCCCGGGGAATATTCTTGAGCGCGCCATCAAAATGATATGACCAGCCATGAAAGGGACAGACAATGGCTTTATCGCAATGCCCTTTGTTTTGGGACACAACCCGGGAGCCCCGATGGCGGCACAGGTTATGGAAGGCACGAACTTCACCGGCCTCGCCGCGGATCACAATGGCACGCTCATTGGCGAGATCAATACACTGGAAGTCTCCTGCTTCGGGAATGTCCGAGATATGACCGACCCATATCCAGTTGCGCAAAAAAACCTGCTCGGTTTCGAGTTCGGTCAATTCTGCGTTGTTATAAGTCCAGGCGGGCAAACCGTTACGTTTACCACCGGCTTTTTCATAGAGAGCTGCTGCTGTCGTAAATTGCATCGCTATTTTTCAACCTGTTAAATTCTTATGGTTATCCTGATCCTTAAGAAGCCTGCTCCAGGCTCCAGATACCCTCGTCGATGCAATCCTGCATCGCCATTTCTATGCCCTGGCGTAGAATACTGATCATTTCGTCGATTTGTTGCCGGGTTATGGTCAAAGGTGGCGACATCACGCACATATTGATCATTGGGCGCACGATCAAACCGAGCGCCTGGCAGTGTTTGTCGATGCGATCGCCAATCTCATAATCCATCGCCAGATCGCTATCGCCCGCATTCAATTCACATTCGACGCAACCCATCAGGCCGATACCACGCACATCGCTGACAATCGGAATATCGCGCAAAGTCTGTAGCTGTTGCTGCATATAGGGACCAACTTCCTGAACATGCTCGAACATCTTCTCTCGTTTCATGATTTCGAGATTTTTCAGACCCGCAACGGCCGCTACCGGATGACCCGAGTAGGTAAATCCGCTAGAAAATATTGCACTATCACCGCCGAGTTGCTTGACCTCGTCTAGCAGGCGGTCGGATACCAGGAAAGCACCCATAGGGATATACGCCGAGGTCAAACCTTTCGCGTTAGTAATAATATCGGGCTGAATGCCGAATACCGCTTCGGAGGCAAAACAATGTCCCAGGCGACCGAACGAAGTGACTACTTCATCGGACAAATACAGCATGTCGTACTTTCGGCATATTTCCAGACAACGCGCATGATAACCCTCGGGTGGCACGATAACGCCTCCCGAAGCGAGAATGGGTTCTGCGACAAAAACCGCACAACGATCAGCACCAATTTCAAGAATTGCGTTTTCCAGATTGGCCACGCACTGATCGAGAAACTCTGCATCCGACTGATCTTCGCGCTTCCACATCGAATGCGGCGGATCAATGTGATGCACCAGCTCATCGGCAAAATCGAGTGCGCTCTTGTCACGTTCCTTGCCCGAAACACTGGCGCTTAAATAGGTGCTCCCGTGATAACCCTTCTTGTGCGAGATAATGCGCTTTTTTTCGGGTTTAGCACGCATATTGTTGTAAAACTGCACAAACCGCAGGGCTGAATCCACCGCGGTCGAGCCACCCGTAGTGAAAAATACGTGATTTAGATCGCCGGGTGCCTCGGCAGCCAGGGCCTGACTAAATTTTACCGCCGGTGCCGATGTCGTAGACCAGGGCGATGTGTAGGGCAATTGCATGATCTGATCATAAATAGCCTGCGCCATTTCTTCCCGTCGGTAACCAATATTCACACACCACATGCCACCTGGACCATCGAGCAAGCGTTTACCGTCACTATCATATACATAGACGCCATCGCCCTTATCAACCACGGTGCGTTGGTTTTGACCCAGCTTGGCAATATCTTCCCAGGGATGAATAAACTGATTATCGATCCGTTTCAAATCTGCTGTTGTACTTGACATGGCACTCGCCTCCTCGATGTATGGTTGAATCTACTGAGGTGAATTATAAATTTTATTTTATAAAAGTCAACTATATCAATAATATATAACTTTTAGTTGACTAAACACTCATTTAATTATAAGTTACCGGCATTACTTAACTGGAGATCCCGGCGGAGCGATTGATGCAAACCAGCGTAACCGAAAAAAATCTGCACAGCCGAAGTCGTGCCGTTCAAAGCGAATTTCGCAAACAGCAATTAATCGAGGCTACCATCGACTGCATCGATAAACTCGGCCTTTCGCAGACCACCCTGGCGCGTATTGCCGAA
>JAPUFZ010000234.1 GCA_027293245.1 Gammaproteobacteria bacterium | reverse complement strand
ACGCCAGTCCAAGCGCACTGGACCAGTCGCTGGCGCTAAACATGCCTCTTTGCACCAGGGTATCGGCGATAGCGAGGGCTTCTGCCTGCCAGGCTTCATCGAATACCGGATTGCCATCGAGGCAGGCCAGGGGCTTCAATGCCGTATCATCACCACCACTCATTGCTACTTCACCACCAGATAGCTTTCCCATAAATCGAGGTAGATTTTATCGTTCCTGCCCTCGCTCCCAGGCCATAGTTCGCTCCCCTCGAATACGATGGTATAGAGATGCTGGTAAGTTTCCTCACCCAGGCTCGACAGGTCCGGGAAGATATGAGCACCGTTGTAATCGTGTACCGTGCCGCACCGGCCCCGAACATACTGCGGCAGGCGGGTATGGCAGTCGTGTCCATGCCTGGACGTGATTACTTGCTGGCCAATGGAAAATACCGGACTGGTATCAATTTCCGAGTCGAAGCGTGTGGCATTATCGTGATCTTCTTGAATAGCCTGTTGCGGGGTCAATACGGGTGGCGGCTGGTTGATGTTAAACTGGCCGGGTAGAGCTTTCCCAGAGACCACCTCTTGCATGGAGATTATTCCGACGTTTATGTAAGTGGCAAAGTCGGTTTGTGCCCAGGAGTCGAAATAAGGCCTGCTAAGGTAATCTTCCGGCATGATTAACTCCCGGCAGTGACGCCACCAGTCGATGTTAATGCCAGGCACGCGGGCAGACCGGGATATGCCCCATTCGCGCGCTTCCCAGTCATGGTGGAATGGCACTTCGGCTTCGTCCACCTCAATAGGGCCATAACCCTGTTTACCGCCCAGATCATGAATACCGTCCATCAGATTTTGCTTCCGGCATCGCCTGCAAGTTCACGATCGGTACCAATCATAGAATTGCGCGTGACTAACCCGGCTAATTCTTCTTCATTCATATGCCCGGTACCTGGTGGTCTCCGGGGCAGAACCAGGTAGCGCAACTCAGCAGTGCTGTCCCAGACCCGGACTTCAGTTTCATCTTCTATGCTAACCCCAAACTCGGCAAGTACACCCCGGGGATCGCGTACCACACGCGAGCGATAGGCCGCAGCTTTATACCAGGCGGGTGCTATTCCGAGGATCGAGAATGGGTAACAGGAGCACAGGGTGCATACCACCAGGTTGTGGATCTTGTCTGTATTTTCCACCACTTTCAAATGTGCGGTTGCAGTTCCCAGGTAACCCAGCTCGTCGATGGCGGCAGGGGCGTTATCCATCAGCCGGCGTTTATAGTCCGGATCACTCCAGGCCCTGGCTATTACCCTGGCTCCGCGCTTCGGACCAATTTCCTCGCTATAGGCTTCCACCCAGGCGTCGATGGTTCTTGGGTCAACCAGGCGTTTATCAACCAGCAATGTCTCCAGTGCCTTAACCCGCAATGCCGAGTCAGAAGGCAGGTGGCTATGTAGATGCTGGTGAATCTGGGCAACTTTTTTCGAGTCGAATTCGGGCATCGGATTGCGAATCAGCAGATAAAGATTCCAGTTTACCTAAACCCACAACGAATAACAGCAAACCCGACATGGCTACAGAAACCGGAGTCAGATCTCAATAATTCCTAATAGTTTAAAAATTACTCTAGTTCGCAGAGAATCCAATTGAAAATTATCAGGTTTCAAAGTAAGTAACTGTGTCCCCTCTCCCCTGATGACTTCCAATTTAATCGGACAATTAATGGTAAATCTGATTAATGAAACCTATATCCAATTGAAACAATCCAACTCCAACTAGCATCCACATGAGAACGCCGATAATAATAAATATAAAGTTATATATTGAGAACGAGCTGTTCAGCCTCCCCTGTGGATCATCATTTATTTTATTCACTACCTCTTGAACCATATAAATCGGGCCCAGGAGAACAAATACTATTGCAAGACTTGCATAATCCACTATTCCAATAGTCGGCGAATTCTCTGCTGTCCTATCCAGAATACTAGAAACAATTGTAAGTATGACAAAGATGGCCGCCAGTGGGCCGGCACTCCAGGATATTGAAATTCCTTTCCTCATGGCTGCATCTTCAACTCTTCGAAATAACGAGTGGGTAAAGAATATGTAGAATATTGCCCTGAGTAGAGGCATTATTTTCTTTTCCACATTTTTTTTGTGTAACACCCAGTTCTTATAAAACCAGTAAACCGGGTAAAGTCCAAAAGTAGCTATAAACAGGATCACTAGTTTTCTTTGAGATGTTGGAAAAAATTTACACTTCGATTCATCTATTGGCTCATTACCCAACTCTGACTCAGGTGCTGTATAAATATCTTTTTCCGACATAAATCACCTCCTCATTTCCAGTAAGGATAACAAAACAACTGATATCCCCAGCATTAGTAGAGAGTCACTGATAATGGAACGCCTGCTTCGAGACCAGGGAGACCGCCGGGGCGCCTTTGACCTGCTCACCCCTGTTTACGAGTGGTTCACCGAGGGATTTGACAGTACCGACCTGCGTGAAGCAAAAGCCTTGCTCGTAGAATTGTCATAGTTCACAACAACGAAAATTTGATATTCCGAAATCGGGGACCTGGCAGATCGCCAGATGATGACAAGCATCATGCCTCAACCACGACCACCTTTGCTACAACCCCCTATACCCTGCTCCTCCGCCGCCTCCGGGACTTACGCTTACCATCATCACCACTACTCCTGGCTTTCGGTTTTGGCGGGGGCAGTTTGACCACTTTAGAGAGTTCCCGATAGGGATCGAATTTGTGCGGCAACGCCATTGCCTCGATAAAATATTCCTGGAACATCGGTTCTATAGCGGTTTCTATTTTTTCAACCTTGGGTAGGATCTCACCAATTTCCATACGTGAGGGTAAGTTCAGCAAGGCAATGCGGGCACCGGTTCCGGCTGCATTGCCGACCGAGCCAACATGCTCCAGGTCACAGTCCGGGAGCAACCCCAGTACCATGGCATACTTGACATCGATGTGGCTGCCGAAAGCTCCGGCAAGACCGATGCGGTCTACCTTGCTGATACCCATGCGATCGGTGAGTAATCGGATACCGGCGTGCAGCGCTGCTTTGGCGAGCTGGATCGCACGCACATCGTTTTGCGTAATCCGAATCGATTTATCACCCTCGTGCACTATGTAGGACCAGGTGCGCCCGTCCAGGACGATACGATCGCCAGGCTTGCCTTCGACCGGGCCGATGACTCCGTCCTGATCGATAATTCCGGCGAGAAACATTTCTGCAACCACTTCGATAATACCCGATCCACAGATGCCGCTAACGCCGACTCTGGCATTCTGTTCGGCGAATTCGTCTTCGTCGGACCAGGCCTCGCAGCCAATCACACGGAACCTCGGTTCCAGGGTTTCAGGGTCAATACGGACGCGCTCCATCGCACCCGGTGCGGCGCGTTGGCCCGAGGTGATTTGCGCGCCTTCGAACGCGGGGCCGGTCGGGCTTGAGGCTGCCAGCAAACGGTTACGATTGCCAAGCACAATTTCTGCATTGGTGCCGATATCAACCAGCAAAACATAGTCTTCCGACAGATCGGGACGTTCTGCAAGTATGACCCCGGCGGTATCCGCGCCTATGTGACCCGCAATACAGGGCAGGATACAAACTCTTGCTTCAAGATGTAGATGTATATCGATATCAGCCGCCCGGATGACCGTGGTCTGATCTGTGGCCAGCGTGAAAGGCGCCGTACCCAGCGGGGTTGGATCGATACCCAAAAACAAATGATGCATGATCGGATTGGCCACTACAACCAGGTCAAGAATCTCTTCAAGCTGGATACCTGCTGATTTGGCCGCTCGCTTAGCCAATAGATTGAATGCCTCACGCACCACACGGGTCATCGCCTCGTCGCCGCCTTCGTTCATCATCACGTATGACACACGACTCATCAGGTCTTCGCCGAAACGAATCTGCGGGTTCATCGTATCCGCGGTAGCCACCACCTCGCCGGTGTCGAGATTGCATAATTGTGCCGCGATCGTGGTTGATCCCAGGTCGATTGCCAAACCATACACGACTTTTTTCACACCCGGCCAGACGCCAATAATCTGCTGGTGCTGATAAACTGCCGCAGTCACCTGTCGCTCGGATTTAGCCAGCGCTTTCTGCAATAAGCGCAGTTGCGACAGCTCGCAATCCAAAATTGGCAGTTCGTATTGTGTTACCAGTTCTTTTTGCAGGCGCCGTTTATCCGATATGGGTGCGTGCATGTCCGGCTCGGGCAGGGTTACGGTATACAGGCGCAGTGCCGGCAACACCTGGATATCATAGGCGGTGACGGCTTTGGTGATGTGTTGTTTGTGCTGCTGACTCTCTTCAGGAACATCGACAACCAGATCACCCAGAAGCCGGGCATTACAACCCAGACGCCGCCCGTCCTTGAGGCGTTTTTTTGCCTGGTGATGACGCTCGGTTTCAGTGAATTCCGACAGATGTTCCAGACGCGAGGTGATTCCGTGCTTGGGAAATTCGCCTTCCTGTGGCAATACCTGGCATTTGCGGCACTTGCCTTGACCGCCACAAATAGACTCCAGGTCTACACCTAAACGTTGCGCTGCCTGAAGTACCGTCGTGCCAACGGGAACCTGCCCGCGAAGACCCGAAGGCATGAACAGCACATTTACTTCATCATCACTCATTGGTGCCTCTACTAATAGCCTTTATCCGCGATTGCGGCGTCGCCTCCGTGCTCAGATCCTCGTGTATATTATATACACTCCGGTCTTGTGCGCGGTGCCTCCTTGCACTCACGAAAAAATTCTAATTATCAGAGGCACCAAGGGGCCAGGGCGCCTCTAATCGTGGGATTAACTGGCGCGGCGGCGTCTACCACCCCGCCGCCCGGTGCCGCGTACGATCATACCTTCGGGCGGCGGCTCACGAAATTGTCTGATCCAGCGTCCACAATCCGGGTCTTTGCCGAGCATCACATCGGCCCCCAGGCTGGCGCTGATCACTTCCGCATGCATCGGGTTGGTAATGGCAGATGTCATTCCGGCCTGAATAGCCATGCTGATAAAGGCACCGTTAAATCCATTTCTGTTGGGTAGTCCAAAACTAATATTCGAAGCACCGCAGGTGGTATTTACTTTCAGCTCGGTACGCAGTCGGTATATTAATTTCAATACTTCACGGCCAGCCGTGTTTATTGCACCGATTGGCATCACCAGCGGATCAACCACGACATCTGCCGCCGGAATGCCATAGTCAGCTGCTCGTTCGACAATTTTTTTCGCAACATTGAATCGAACATCGATATCCTCGGATATCCCGGTTTCATCGTTTGAAATCGCCACTACAGCGGCACCGTGCTTTTTTATCAACGGCAATACCCGATCAAGCGACTCGTCTTCACCGGTTACCGAGTTGACCAGGGCCTTACCCTTATACACTGCGAGCCCGGCTTCGAGTGCTTCGATGATTGACGAATCGATGCTCAAGGGTACATCGGTCAATCTTTGAACCAGCTGAATCGCCTCTGCCAGTATGCGTGGCTCATCTGATAACGGAATACCGGCATTGACATCCAGCATGTGCGCTCCAGCCTGCACCTGGGCAATCGCATCAGATTCGACGCGGCTATAGTCGCCATTTTTCATTTCCTCGGCCATTATTTTCCGGCCCGTGGGATTAATGCGTTCACCGATCACTACAAATGGGCGATCGAAACCGATCACTAACTCTTTAGTAGCTGAACTGACAACTGTTTCGGTCATTAGTTATTTCCTCAAAAAATTGATTCGAACCATCACAGTCATGCCGGTTCTGCATTTTCACAACCCGGATACCAGGGAACACGCCCTTCCAGCACACCGGACTGTTGAATAATATCGGCGACCGATTCTTCCTGACGGTAAGCCATGACGTGAATGCCACTAACACCCTCTATCTCGCGAATTTGCTGAATCAATTCGATGCAAATCTTCTGGCCTTCCTGCTTTTGATTCTCGGCACCCTCCAGACGGTTGATGACTTCTTCAGGTATATAGATGCCTGGTACATTTTTACGAATCCAGGTCGCCGTTCTTGCCGAGGCAAGCGGACCCACCCCCGGTAAAATAAAACATTGCTCGAGCAGGCCCAGGTCACCCGCCTTCAGCATAAATTCCTTTAACTGGGGTATATCAAAGATATATTGAGTCTGGATGAAATCAGCACCGGCCGCTATTTTTTTTGCCAGCCGGTAGGGACGAAAATCGATTGGTGGTGCACTGGGATTCTCGGCGGCACCCAGAAAAATCTCAGGGGGTGTGGTAATCGTACGCCCGCTGAGGAACCTCGATTCATCACGCATGATTTTAATGGTTTTCAGTAGCGACATACTATCCAGATCGAATACCGGTTTCGCTTCTGGATGATCACCCACCTGGACCCCGTCACCACTAAGACATAGCACATTACTGACACCCATCGCGGCTGCACCCAGCACATCACCCTGGATCGCAATTCGGTTTTTATCGCGACAGGCAATTTGCATCACCGGAGAATAGCCAATATTGGTCAACAGGGCACACATGGCGACACTCGACATATGACAATTGGCGCCCGATCCATCGGTAGCATTCATACCGTCGACATAACCATCAAAGACCCTGGCGCGAGCGTAAACATCATCGGCCAGTGCCGAATCAGGGGGTGCGAGTTCGGCGGTTACGGCAAAATGACCTGCCCTTAATACGCGCTCCAACCTGCCGGTAGAAACATATCCCGCCTTTTTGGGCAATGCTTCACCCGCGTGATTTTTCTCCCGCGCATTCACAATGCTACCTCGCTTTTATGTTTTTGAACTTCGTCCCTCACCACGCGCATCCAGGAAGAACTGCCCTTGTAGGTAAAATTGACTGGTACCTGTAGCTCACGAATCGCCGCGGATTTTTTCATTTGTTGACTGCCACGCCAGGCTTCGACCCAGACGCAACGCATCTCGGGTTTGATTTCACAATTTCCATCCAGGCGCACACCACCGCAAGGGCCGTTGCGAATTGATTTTGGACAATTCATCGGACAGGACATACCGGTTGAGCTCAGGACACAATGCCCGCACATCTGACAATCGAACATCAGGCCTTTAACTACCTTTTCAACCGCGCGCACGGGTTTCTCCATGAGCCCGTATCCAATCGCATTCCAGAGCGGGTGCAGCTTGACTATGACTGGTTCGAAAATGTTGTAAAACGATTCGAGTCGTTTCGAATGCGTCACCGACCATTGGCGAAATTTGTACACTTCTGCCCCTTAATTAAGAATTCAGTGAACGAGATTCGTCTTTTCCACTCGCCTTGATCAATTTGTCCAGCACCGCATCGGAATACTCTTCTTCAAGCCGCCGTACCAGTATCTTTGCCTGCTCCCTGATATCGCCCGTGAAAGGTTGGTCAACGTCACGCCAGGGTTCAAAAAAAGCGTCCTTATCGTGTTTCTTTAATCGGTAGCACGCGCGTTCGATAGCCTTCATAAATCGGGCTGAAAGGCGGATACGCGTGCTGCGTCTGCCCTCGCGTACCACGACCCGGCCGGGGATATCGTTCCAGTAAACAATTTTCAATTTCGCCACAATGCCGCCTTCATCGCTGCGTCCAGGGCTGGAACCATTTCGCCGGTACCGGTAAATATTCGCTCAAACCTGAGGCCAAGTTTTTTCGCCGCAGCTCGGGCCATCTCGGTCAGTTCTTCGGAATCAGTTTGTGCCAGATAAACCAGACGCGTGTAGTTGCCAAAATAAATTGATTTTAGTTCCGGGTGTTTATCCAGGCCCAGGGTACCGATGACCAGACGTTCGAAATGTCGTGCCAGAAAATCTGTCAGGTAAAAAGTTCCCGGCTCTTCCTCCTGTAAACGAGCATAGGTCTCCTGCCCGGCGAGGAAATCGTAACAATGCGCACCTGGCAGCCGGCTGACACCCCGTTCCTCCAGTACCCGATCCAGTGCACCACTGGTACCACAATCTCCATAGGCGACAAAAATGTGATCGTAGGCATCACGCGCGGCGTCTATCTTATCGGCTACGGCCTGCGGTATTTTCTCGGGCGTGACGTGCAGGTCGGCGCTAATACTCTGCAGATCCATTTGCGCCCACTGACCTAGCTTTTTTATCTCGTGAACTTCACGCGCAACAGCGGAACAGGTAATAACAAGAATAGAAGCTGTTTTTTTCATGTCGCACCAGTAACCAGGCCCGTTATCTTGCGCGGCGTTCCGCCACTAATTGCCTGGCGGTATCGGCAGCGACTGCTGCATCGCGACAATAGGCATCGGCGCCGACTGCTTCACCAAACTCCTGATTCAATGGTGCACCACCGACCATAATGATGTAATCATCACGGATACCTTTTTCTTTCATGGTGTCGATCACGACTTTCATATAAGGCATGGTTGTGGTCAGCAGCGCGGACATACCCAGGATATCGGGCTGATGTTCTTCCAGTGCTTCCAGGTAGCGTTCGACCGGCGTGTTGATACCCAGATCGAAAACTTCGAACCCGGCTCCTTCCATCATCATGCAGACCAGGTTTTTACCAATATCATGAATATCACCCTTGACGGTGCCTATGACCATTTTGCCGGCCGCGGGTTCGTCGGACTCTGCGAGCAGGGGTTTGAGCAGTGCCATGCCGGCTTTCATCGCGTTGGCTGACATCAATACCTCGGGAACAAACAGGATGCCGTCTCGAAAGTCGATACCAACGATCGTCATCCCGGCGACCAGGGCCTCATTCAATACCTTGTTAGCACTCCATCCACGATCGAGCAGAATTTGGGTGCCTTCGGCGATTTCTTCTTTTAGCCCGCTATAGAGATCATCGTGCATTTGTTCGACAAGCTCGTCATCGGGCAAGGTCGAGAGATCCAGATCATCTTCATAATCGTCGTCGTCGTCGTAATCTGTCATTTAAAAAACCTCGGGCATTGGTGCGCCGCCTGAATTGGCAGCAACTAGTGGCAGAATAGATTTTGCAAGACTGATTATCTAGCATCTCAGCGACTTAAGATTACCGAAAAGCGACACGCTCAAAACCAGTCGGAAATCAGGCCAGGGGGGTAAATTCCGGCTAGTTTCACTAATCCTCGATTTTAAGCGGATATACCTCACCGCTATCCAGGCCGCCGATGTAAACCGCATAATTATCGATCGAGTGTTCATTGATAAAACGTTTAAGCATTGTTGTAATAGCACTATCTCGAATCGCCTGCCAGGGAATCTGGTCGAATCCAACAAAATGCAGGTGAGGGTTTTCTTGCAGGCTGCCGGGCGATCGCAATCCGCCGCGATAATATACATAGCGGGTATTGTCGTGGTGATAAGCTGCATAGATAAAGGGCAAGTGGGCTTCAATGCCCACCTCGGATAGCAGGCCGATCAGGCTATTGGCGGTGTCGCTATCATCCACCGAATCAGCCACCGGTAGTCGCACCTCGCCAGTGTCCACATCGGTCTCCAGCAATATCCTGTCGTCGTCTTCTATCAGGGCGCCGACGCGTAATTTGCCCCTCGATGCTACCATTTGCAACATACTTGGAGACAATCCGAAGGATACATAAGCACCGCGGCAAAAAGCCAGCGGCGAATCCGAGTTGTATTCATAGTCGAGTACCCTTCCGATCAGGATGACGTGGTCACCGGCGTCCACCTGCTGAAAAATTTCACAGTCAAACCAGGCGATAACACCCTCGAACAGAGGTGAACCTGTCGCCCTCACATTCCAGCCGATATTGGCAAATTTATCTGCACCGCGCGAGGCAAAGGTATTCGACAGGTCGCGCTGACTTTGGGCGAGTATATTGATTGCAAATCCGGAGGCTTCGGTGAATATCTGTAATCCGTAGGCTGATTTGGCGATATTCACCAGTAACAATGGCGGGTCCAGAGACACCGAAGTAAAAGAGTTTGCGGTAAATCCATAAACCTCGCCGTTTTGATCGGCGGTAGTGACGATGGTAACCCCTGTGGCAAAAGCACCAAAAGCGCGGCGCAAGTCGAGTGCATCTATCGATTTTCCAGCATCTGCTTTAGCCATTTTCGTATTCCTAAGGTAATGGAGTTTCGAGAAATTTTCGAATTAATGGGTTTATCTCTTCGGCCCCGAGGTACTGCCCCATATGCCTTTCTGCCGCCATGATAAACACCTGGCCCCGCTGCACCTCGCCCGCCATACGCTGGCTCATCGCGGGTGTCGAATTGGGATCATTTTCGGCAGTGACAAAAAAAGTCGGCGCGGCTATTTTCTGCAGTTGACCGACATAGGTCTCACCATTTTCGGCAAAGGTTCTATAGGCTCGACTATATCCAGCCTTATCGACCTGCTCAAGCCAGTTTTGTACCCGGGAGACCCTGGCATGACGTGCTGGATCTGCAAAATCCTGCCCGGTAAACCAGCGTTCCAACGTAGCTTCGAGTAATACACCGGCTTTAGGCCCCGCCAGTATATCGGCCACCCTACGCGAGCGTTGCTGGTGTTCGGGTGAGCGATCATAGGCCGCCATCATCGAAATAATACGCTTGACTCGCCGCGGGTATTTCAAACTGAATCCGAGAGTGATTAACGCGCCCATCGAATGGCCGCACAGATTGGCACGGGAGAGATCAAGCGCATCGAGCAGTTCAATTAATTGATCGAAATAGTCGTCTAGTGGAATATTATCTGCTGGAACCGGACTATTACCATGACCCAACGTGTCGTAGGCAATCACTCTAAAGGCATTTGAGAATTCGTCTAGCTGAGGTTGCCAGATCTGTTTATTCAAACCAACACCATGGATCAATACCAGGGGTTCGCCAGTGCCAGCTTCGATGTAGGCAGTACCTGCCGGAGTTTTATGTTCGGTCAAAGTGGTTGGTGGCATCATGCAAACCAGTCGCTAATTTATGGTCATTTGCTCACACCCTCGCGAGCGGTCTCACCGCCCAGAGGGTGAGGGAGATAATGATAAGGGGACCCCGGAGTCAATAGATCAAAGAGTGCATATCCTGCGTATTCGCATATAAATCATCCTCCCCCTGCATCGCAAACAGGTTACTCGCCTGGTTCAAATAGTCGCGCGCCTTGTCCATTTCGAAATTCGAGCTATAGAGAATTGCCAGAACGTCTGCCTGACGAGAGTACATCGACCTTGCGTTGGTTTTTGCAAGCGATTTGCCGGCTAGAATTCTCAGTTTCCACGCCCGTTCATACTCGCCTCTTGAATTGTAATATCGATAAAGCATCTGGTAGTCACGCGCCTGCGCAGTTTGCTCGATATTGTTCTGGTGCTGTTGAAACAAGTCTGTAATTTCTGCATTCATGCGGCTAAGGGTCGAGGCTGCTACCCCTTCCTGTTCCAACGCGCTAACTATCGCTCGAGAACGGGTAATTTGGCCCGACGAGGCATACAATTTTGCCGCTTCCAGCGCGGCGCTCTGCGCCTGGTAGTCGTCATGAAAACGTCGATGGAATCTGGCCAGGGTTTCATACGCATCCGCAGCGGCTCCGTAACGCTGTATGGCTATACTGGTGTCGATTACCTTGCGCAAATTATCTTCCACGAAGCGGAATTCACCCCGGTAAATCGCATTCTTGACATGCCACAGATTTTCATAGGCATTGCCGGCAATGCGGGCCAGTTCCCGCGACCTGATGTGTAGCTTGCCAAGTTGCTGGTAAGTATTCGCTTCGGCCAGGATATCGCCGGATTTCACTGCGATATCAAGTGCCTCCTGTAAATAAACCTCGGCCGCATCAAACTCCATCTCGTTGGTTGCCACCTTACCCAATAGCAACATGATATTGCTCAGTTTGTTTTTATTTTTCTGCTGAACCGCGAGCGCTGCCAGTTCCAGCAATGTGACTCGAGCCTGTTTGAACTGGCTGGTTTTTATTAAATCCTGAATCTTCTGATCCAGTTTAAGCTGATCTATCTGTATCGAAATATCAGCTTTGGTACCCGTTATTACAGTTTTTGAAATTTTCGGATCATAGTATCTGCTAAAACCACCGACCGGGATTTCCATTGCATCGGGGCCTGGCCCATCGTCTTTAGTGATATATAAAAAACCGAGAAAAGCTACCGTAACCAGGAATCCCACGGTCGAAGATTGCGGAATCAGGCGTTTTACATTCATAGGAGGCACATCCTCCAGGTCTGCACCTGTTAATGATTTAACCAACGATTAACATTCTACCCCTAATTATGGTATAAAAAAACCGCATCGAGCGCTCTAACATTTAACCTGCCTTGATACCTCAATTTCAAAAAGTTCCTTGTCACACTATACTGTTGTGCTGGTCTTGTAATCGTAGTAACTTAATTTTTGCTTACACTAAAAAAATAACCCGGGGGATTTAGCCAATGACTTATCTATCAAGTATTAGCAGACGCCGCCTTTTGGTCTTCACTCTAGCCAGTTGTATCGGTATGGCAATGGGTA
>JAPUFZ010000233.1 GCA_027293245.1 Gammaproteobacteria bacterium | reverse complement strand
GTTGGTTCACTGCGCCCAAGATCCTCGCTTTCACCAGTACCTGCAATGGATCGCCGGCGAGCAGCTAGAGCAGTGTCAGGCATTGGCTTTATCACAGGGTATGAAAGTCGGTTTGATGCGTGATTTGGCGGTAGGTGCTGTTAGAGGTGGTGCTGAAGTCGAGGGCAAACAGACGTTATTTTGTGATGGCGCAACGATTGGCGCACCGCCAGATGCCTTTGCACAGGAGGGGCAAAACTGGAATCTGCCCGCGCTAGATCCCATCGCTTTACGGCAAGATAACTACCGTCACTTTATTCAATTGTTGCAGGCAAATATGTCCCACTGTGGCGCGCTCAGAATTGACCATGTGATGGGATTGCTGCGCTTGTGGTGGTGCTTACCCGGTATAGCTGGTGGCGCGTACGTGTACTATCCTTTTGAAGAATTGCTGGCGATACTGCGGCTTGAAAGTCACCGCAACCAATGTGTGGTCATCGGTGAGGATATGGGCGTAGTACCAGATGATCTTCGCGCCAGAATGGCGGCGACGGCAGTTTACAGCAACAAAATCTTTTATTTTGAAAGAACATCCAATCAACAATTTAAACAGCCACAGGATCATCAAGGGGATGCGCTGTTGATGGTGACGAATCACGATGTCTCCACGCTTGCGGGTTGGTGGAATGGCACTGACCTGCAAATACGGGGCGAATGTGGCTTGCTGGATAATGAGCACGACCTGCCCCGTCTCCTGGGGCAGCGTCGGGAAGATAAAGTCAGGTTGTTGACCTGGCTCCAATCGCTACAGTTGCTTCCCACAAGCTGGGTCGGCGGTATTGTCGATGGCGGAGGCGCGAAGCCTTTCGATATTATTTTGTGCGGTGCAATTCTTAATGCCAATGCCCGCAGCCACTCACGATTAATGTTATTCCAGCTAGATGATTTGCAGTTACTGCAGGAGCCGGTAAATATTCCGGGTACCTATCGGGAGTACCCGAACTGGCGGAGAAAACAGAGGCTGGAGACCAAAGCCCTATTTGGAGATCCACAAATCCAGGCGCTGTTGGCGTCCACTTATCGGGAAAGAAAGCAATGAACGACCAGGCAGTAAGTTTGTTAAGCACGGATCAAATTGCTGCTCTGGCAACAGCGCGCTATGCAGATGTTTTCTCTGTGTTGGGAATGCATGAGCACCCTTCAGGTCATGGGCTAATTGGCAGGGTATTGATACCGGGAGCCAGTGCAGTCGACGTGATATCCAGCAAGGATGATAGGACGGTAGCGTCGCTTGAACTCATTGATGAAGCTGGGCTTTTTGAGGGTACATTAGGGCGTAGGCGCAAGCCCTTCAGCTATCATCTCAGGATTCAGTTAGGCAACGAGATTGTTGAATTGGAGGACCCCTATCGTTTTCCTTCAGTGCTGGATAATGACGACCTCTATTTGTTTGGTGAAGGTACTCAGGAGCAAGTGTATCAATGGATGGGGGCTCATGCTCGTCAGGTTGAAGGCGTAGACGGCACGTTGTTTGTGCTTTGGGCCCCGGCTGCGGGTCGTGTTTCCGTGGTGGGCGAATTCAATGCCTGGGACGGCCGCCGCCACGTAATGCGCAAACATCCAGCATCGGGAATCTGGGAGATATTTATTCCAGGTGTCGGGGATGGACTGATCTACAAATATGAAATTGCCGCTAGTGACGGCGAAATTCTGCCGCTGAAAGCTGACCCCTATGCCCTCGCCATGCAGCACTCGCCTGAAACCGCTTCTAAAACCGTCAGTGCTGAGCCCTATACTTGGCAGGATAATCAGTGGATGTCCACGCGCGCTTCATCATCCAATCACTATCACGGGCCGGTTTCAATTTACGAGGTACACCTTGGTTCCTGGCGGCGCAGCCCTGAACGAGCTGATAGTCCTCATGGCAAGGGCTACCTGACGTACCGCGAACTGGCCGCGCAATTAATACCCTACGTTGTCGATATGGGCTTTACTCATATTCAGTTAATGCCGGTTTCAGAATACCCCTTTGATGGTTCCTGGGGATATCAACCTATCGGCCTGTATGCGCCAACCAGCCGCTTCGGTTCGCCGGATGATTTCAGGTATTTTGTCGATTGTTGCCACAACCAGGGTATTGGCATATTGTTGGACTGGGTGCCAGGGCATTTCCCCACCGACGAACACGGTACCGGGCGTTTTGACGGCACCTGCCTGTATGAACATGAAGATGTTCGTAAAGGCTTTCATCCGGATTGGAATACGCTGATTTATAACTATGGCCGCGGTGAAGTCGTCAGCTACCTGTTGAGCAATGCGATTTATTGGTTGGACGAGTTCCATATCGATGGGCTGAGAGTCGATGCGGTGGCCTCAATGTTGTACCTTGATTACAGCCGGCAGGCGGGAGAGTGGCTACCTAATATTCACGGCGGTCGGGAAAATCTGGAAGCGATTGAGTTACTCAAACAGGTTAATAGCCGTGTCTACTTCAACCATCCGGGTGCGATGATGGTGGCCGAAGAGTCCACTGCATGGCCGGGTGTATCGCGTCCTGTAGATGAAGGCGGCCTGGGGTTTGGTTTTAAGTGGAATATGGGATGGATGAATGACACCTTGCGTTATATGGCGCGCGACCCGATTCACCGTCAATACCATCACCGCGAAATGACCTTTGGATTAGTCTACGGCTTTAGTGAGAACTTTGTGTTACCGCTCAGCCATGATGAAGTTGTTCATGGCAAGGGTTCCTTGTTGAACAAAATGCCGGGCGATGACTGGCAGAAGTTTGCCAATTTGCGCGCGTATCTCGGTTTCATGTGGACACATCCTGGCAAGAAACTGCTGTTTATGGGCGGTGAATTTGCCCAGAACCGGGAGTGGAATCATGATCTGAGCCTGGATTGGCACCTCCTGGAAGATGACAGGCACAAGGGTATGCAAAAATTGGTTCGGGATTTAAATCACGTTTACCGGGAGCTGCCTGCGCTGCATCAACTGGACTGTGACAGCAAGGGTTTTGAGTGGATTGAGGCGGAAAACCAGCAACAGTCAATTCTGGTTTATCTACGCAAGGGCTATCCGGATACACCCCCGGTTTTGGTGGTCGTGAATCTGACCCCCGCTGCTTATTCGGCATATCAGTTGGGTGTGCCGCGCCAGGGTCATTATCGCGAATGCTTGAATACCGACAGTGAGTATTACGGCGGCAGTAATATGGGTAACGTGGGCGGCGTACAGGCGCGCGCGGAACCCTGGGGAGGGCAACCTTGCCAGCTCTCAATGTGCATTCCTCCACTGGCTACACTAATCTTTGAATGGCAGGCGGGTTAGAGATGTCGACTGGTTTGTTATCGGGCAGCCATCACTCCCTGGGTGCGCACTGGGACGGAGAGGGGGTAAACTTTGTGTTGTTTTCGGCTCATGCTGAAAGAGTAGAGCTCTGCTTGTTTGATCCCAAGGGCCAATCCGAAATTGCCCGCCTTGTACTGCCGGAACAAACCCACGAACTCTGGCACGGTTATTTTCCCGGACTGGCGCCGGGTGCGGTTTATGGGTATCGAGTGTATGGTCCCTATGACCCCCAGGCGGGTCATCGCTTTAATCATCACAAACTGTTGCTTGATCCCTATGCCCGCCAGTTAATCGGTGAGTTTCACTGGACAGATGCACACTTTGGCTATTGCCAGGGAGACCCCGCCGAAGATTTGTCCTTTGATAATCAGGATAACGCCGCATTTATACCCAAGTGCGTGGTGACTGCACCCCTATCTGTAGCTGATAAAGCAAACGCCGGTAATGTACGGGTCAAGCCGAATATTCCCTGGAACCAAACTACAATTTATGAAACCCATGTACGGGGTTTTACCCTGCAGCATCCTGATGTCCCGGAACTGCAACGGGGTACTTTTGCAGGACTTGGCCACCCGAAAATAATTGCCTACCTGAAAGCCCTGGGGATCACCAGCGTCGAACTGCTGCCGGTACAAGCGTTTATTGATGAGCATTTTCTGTATGAGAAAGGTTTGTGTAATTATTGGGGATATAACACCTCCAGTTTCTTTGCTCCGCATACTCCTTACCTGAGTGGCAATGATGTCTGTGAATTCAGGCGTATGGTTGACGACTATCATGAAGCCGGTCTCGAAGTTCTGTTG
Organism: Gammaproteobacteria bacterium; assembly: GCA_027293245.1. Taxonomy (GTDB): domain Bacteria; phylum Pseudomonadota; class Gammaproteobacteria. Next base: position 920 of record JAPUFZ010000233.1, on the reverse strand, counting down.
GACGTTGTTTACAACCACACCAGTGAGAGTAATCACCTGGGTCCTACCCTGAGCTTTCGGGGTATTGACAACGCCTCCTACTACCGCCTGCAGGCAGAACAACCGCGTTACTATGTGAACGACACCGGTTGTGGTAATACTCTTGATGTCAGTCACCCCAGGGTGCTGCAAATGGTGATGGACAGTTTGCGTTATTGGTCGGGCGAGATGGGGGTGGACGGATTCCGTTTTGATCTTGCCACGGTGATGGCGCGCGAGGCTCATGGCTTTAATCAACAAGCTGCTTTTTTACAGGCCGTTGCCCAGGACCCGCAGCTGTCACGAATAAAACTGATCGCCGAGCCCTGGGATATCGGGCCAGGGGGTTACCAGTTAGGGAGTTTTCCGGCCGGCTGGAGTGAATGGAATGATGGCTACCGGGATACCATCCGTCGCTTTTGGCGTAGAGAGCCCGGGCATTTGCCTACTTTTGCCCGTCGTTTGCACGGCTCCAGCGACATCTTTGAGCGCTCAGGGCGGCGTCCTTCCGCCAGTATTAATTACATCACCAGTCACGACGGTTTTACCCTGCGTGACCTGGTGAGCTACCAACATCGTCACAATTCGGCTAACGGTGAAAGCAACAACGACGGCCATCGCGAAAACCTTAGCGAAAACTTCGGCACGGAAGGACCAACTGATGACGCTGCAATAGAAACCGCGCGGAGACGCCAACAACGCAATCTGTTCGCCACCTTGCTGGTTTCCCAGGGTGTGCCGATGATTCTGGCTGGAGATGAACTGGGACGCAGCCAACAAGGCAATAATAACGCCTACTGTCAGGACAACGAACTTAACTGGATCGATTGGCAGGCTGCCGATGAACGGGTCTCAGATCTCAACGCATTTGTGACCCTGCTCTTAAAAGTGCGCAGGGAACA
>JAPUFZ010000232.1 GCA_027293245.1 Gammaproteobacteria bacterium | reverse complement strand
GCTGGCGGCGAAACCAACATGTAGATTATACGAGCAGTCAGCCGTGATCTCGCTGGCGCAGCAGGGGGATCGCTGGCGAGCCGAAACCAGGACTGGATCGGTTGCTGCTGCAAAGGTGATTCTTGCGGTCAACGGCCTGATCGAAAGTTTCGGCTTTTACCGACAGCGCCTGATGCACATCAATCTCTATGCATCGATGAGCCGGGAGTTGAACGCTGGAGAAGTTGCCAGTCTGGGCGGTGAATCACGCTGGGCATTCACGCCGGCCTATCCGCTGGGGTCGACTGTACGCCGAATCGACGGCCGTGGTGGTCATCGAATTCTGATTCGAAATCGTTGCACCTACGATCCGAGCATGAAACCCTCGAGGTCGCGCATGAGCCAGGTATTGGCAGATCACGATTTGGCCTTCCGTAATCGCTTTCCAATGCTGGGACGGGTAAACATGGAGTACCGCTGGTCCGGTCGTCTATGCCTTAGCCGAAACGAGGTCTGGGCGATCGGTGAGCTTGACAATCACCTGTATTCAGCCTGCTGCCAGAACGGGCTTGGCACCACGAGAGGGACCATCGCCGGGATAATAGCCGCTGAAATGGCCTGCGGCAGTACATCTGATTCGTTAATACCTGATTACTTCGAGGAAGAAGAGCCAAAAAAACTGCTTCCAGAGCCGTTTATGTCACTGGGTGCGAGCAGCTATTTACGATTCAGGGAATGGCGAGCGGGTAGTGAACTGTAGAAACCAGGAAAAAACTTGCTCAGCGGGTATTCTTATAACCCAGGGTAAACTTGGTGCCCGGTGGCGGTTTGACGCCAATCTTCTGGCCGCGCAAGACTAATATCCGGTGTTGCTCGATGAGCAACTGATGCAGGAAAATTAATTCCTCCTGTGCAGCTACAGGAAAACCGGTTCGTTGCCTGCCACCTTCAACCATTATTAATTCCTCGAGATATTTGAGGCCTTCGGAATAACGCCAGAGCCCGGTGAGTGTTTTCGTAACGCGTGGAAATGACTCGATTGCGGCAGGCGGACCCATGCGCTTACGCTTAAGCATTTCACTCTTGCGATAAAGTTGCCGCGCCAGCGCAGGATCGATTACTCTGTTAGCTATCGTCATCTAGTTTGTGTGCACCAGTTTTGAGTGTTTCAGCCGTTGTTCTCTTGATCTGGCAATATTCTCTTTATAAATTCGGCTACAATGGCCCGAAATAGCGTATTTTAACATTATGCGGTTAAAAAATTATATACGAAAGCTGAATAATTCAACAGTCTTGAAAATTCGATTTATTTGCGTAATGTTCAACTTTAAATAATAGTTATAAGTTATTGATAAGTATAAATTTATACCAGTATTGTAGACCCGGGTCGATAAAATACCTGGAACTCAATGAAGCCTTCTGAAAAGTATCTGGGAATTATGCGGCAACCAGGGTTCGTCACCGATGCTGCGCAACAACGTTCAATCGATCTGTTAGACGGGCTGCATCGCCGCTTGCTACATAGTCGACCCCGGTTACCGAGACCCTGGTGGCGTCGGCTCATCGCAAATAAACAGTCATCGGAACCGATGCAGGGACTCTATTTCTGGGGTGGTGTTGGACGCGGCAAGACCCTGTTGATGGACATCTTTTATCAAACCCTGCCGATTAAATCGAAACAGCGCTCTCATTTTCATCAGTTCATGAATCAAATTCATGCCTCGCTGAAACAGACCTCGGATCTGGAAAATCCTTTGCGGCATATAGCCGGGGAAATATCCTCGCGTATTAGTGTTCTATGCCTGGATGAGTTTGTGATCACCGATATCGCCGATGCGATGATAATGTCGGGATTACTCGGTGCACTATTCGAACAGGGAGTGGTGCTGATAACGACCTCGAATAGCCCTCCGCAAGACCTGTATCAAAACGGACTACAACGCGCACGTTTCCTGCCGGCTATCGATTTAATTAGCCGGCATTGCGAGGTGGTGAATCTGGATGGCGGTCAGGATTATCGCCTGCTGGGCCTGCAACAAACCCATTTGTATACGGTACCGCATTCATCGAAGGTGGTGGGTGAAATCAAAACCTGGCTGTCTGAACGAGTGACTCCTTTCCAGTCGCAAACGGCACGGTTATCAATAAACGGCCGAGATCTGAGTTTTCAGATCTGTGCCGAGGATACGGTCTGGTTTAATTTCGACGAACTTTGCAAGACTACTCGAAGCCAAAATGATTATCTCGAACTAGCGAGGCTGTTCAACACGCTTATCCTCACAGATATCGAGGTTATGAACGCTCAGAGCGACGATGTTGCCCGACGTTTTGTTTTGCTGATCGACATCCTCTACGACCACCATGTGATACTGATATGTAGCGCCGTGGTAAACCCCGGGCAACTCTACCAGGGCGAGCGCCTGGTTTTTGAATTTGAAAGAACGGCCAGCCGTCTGATAGAAATGCAGTCACCGCAATACCTCGCCAGCGCGCATACCCAGCAGTAGTTAATACTTCCAGTCACCAGCTGAAATCGGCGATCAACCCGGCATGGTCCGAAAATCGATACTCAATTCGGCTAAACTCAATATTTTCCAGTCTGAGCGCAAATGCTGAATTAACAAACATGTAGTCCAGGATTTGCCTTTTATCGTGATAAATATAGGAATAGCGCCGCGCTAGCGGAATCTGCCTGGTGAGATCAATCAAGTCGTCATTAATCCAGTCTCTGCCCGGTATTTTGACGTTGGAATTATCCGGCCTGCCCAGAATGACACCGGCGACATCGACATAATGGTCACTCGGCGTCAAGGCATTAAAATCACCCAGCACTATAAGCGAATCCCGTGGCCTCGAATGCTGGAAGTGTTCTACCCAGCGGGCAATTTTTAATGCCTGATCGTGTCGTTTCCGGCGAACCCGCTCACCACTCGAATTCGAACGAATGCCAAGCATTGATCGCAAATGAAGGTTTACAATAGACAGGCAACGCGATTCGAGACAGGCTTCGAGATAAAGCGGAGGACGCGAAAACAGTCGGCTGCCATCGTAAACCAGGCGCTCGTATTTGAACAACTGCTCGACTGATTTAATTTTTGTGCCCTGTTTGACCAGGTAGGCGACGTTAATTCCGGAAACATCATTACCTTCCCGAATGATGGCCCGATAACTGACTCCCGAACGGGCATAGATAGCGGTTGCAACCTGTGCCAGTAGATTACGGTTTTCAACTTCCTGCAGAGCGACGATATGCGGTAATCCGAATTCGTCGCTGATCTTGAGCGCCGCCTTTTTTACCCTCTGTTTAAATTTGATGTCGGAGAGTCGTTTTTCATCGTTGCCATCGTCGATATTGTCGAAGAAGCGATGCATGTTCTGACTGACGATACGAAAACTCTCGCCGGCAAAGAGCGGGCTTGAAGCGAGCAATGCCGCACAGCAAAAGACAACCACGGTTAAATATCTCAATGCGATGACCCCGCAAGACGACCTTTTACGACACCCTCAGGGTTCAGGACTAGGACTGTCTGATCCAGTCTGCCCACTGTGCGAACAATTGAGCATTGCTGGCTGCAATCACCGACCGGGGAGAAAGCGTGCCATTATATACAACCTCTCCTTCAATAGTTTCACTGAAGCCACCAGATTCTAGCGCCAGTAAATAGCCGGCGGCATAATCCCAGAATTTTTCACTCCCGTGCAATAGTAATTGCACACGACCCGCGGCCAGCCAGGCCCATTCGAGCGCACAGGATCCAACATTGCGCTGCGATTTATAAGGCGCCCGTTCAATCAGGGGCAACTTGATATCGATGCTAAGCCTTTTAAAATCGACCAGTGCAATCGATTGCTTCATCGTATCAGGCTGTACCGGAGGGTTTGCCTTGCTGTTATTAATCCACAGACCGTGGCCCTTAAGCGTAGAGAAAAATTCCTTGCGTACCGGGTCATAAACGATCGCCAATATAATTTCACCAGCGCTGATCAGGGCCAGGGATACCGAAAACAAGGGCAGGGTATGGTGGTAATTATTGGTGCCGTCGAGCGGGTCAAGACACCAGTAATCGGCTCCAGAGCGCATTACCTGGAGTTGTTCCTGCTCCGAGTTTTCCTCGCCAAGCATCAACACGTCGGGATAGTGCTTTTGCAATGCCCGGGTCATTGCAGATTGCATTGCAATATCGGCCTCGGTGACAATCGATCCGTCATTTTTGACATTGGCGGTCGACTGGGCAAAATAAGCATTCAAACTCGATTCAGCCGATTCCTCGATAACGCACTGAATAATATTCAGATCGTCAAATTTATATTTTGTTTTACCCGTGGGGCAGATCGCGCTCAATTTCAAAAGTCCTATAAATGTAGTGAGAAGTAATAGTGGTTGCTAATTCCCAATATCCAGTCAAAATAATAAGGCCCGGTACATATCCTGTCCCGTTGTTGCGCCGAGATTATACGTAACTGGACTAGATTCTCCAGACTACAGATAGCTCGACAACCAGTAATTACAACTATAGCTGAACACTGACCGTTCTGTTATCAATAACATATGAAAA
>JAPUFZ010000231.1 GCA_027293245.1 Gammaproteobacteria bacterium | reverse complement strand
CAATTTTGGAAAATGCGATCCATAGGGATCGGATGTCTCCGTATTGATAGACCCCGGGCCGGTACTGCCAATGAAGCTACCTAACGAATTAATGCAAACAACAAAGAAATGGCTGGTATCAATAGCCTTGCCGGGTCCTATCATGTACTCCCACCAACCCGGGGATAAATCTTGTTGCGAGGAAGCGGCATGCGCACTGGGGGAAAGGCCGGTAAATATCAGTACTGCATTGTCGGCAGCGGCGGAAAGCTCTCCCCAGGACTCATAGGCCAGCGTGACTTCGCTTAATCGCCCGCCGCGACGCATCGGAAAACCGTCCGCACCAAGCCTGGTTAGTTTAACTAGTCGAGTCGCCTTGGTCGTGAAGCTATAAGCACTGTCTTCGTCGGCCATGAATTGATGTGAGGCTCCCTAAAGATCGAACATACGTTGCAAGGCTATCCGCGCGTTATCGGCAACATCTTCGGCAACCGAAATCTGATTCACCACATGACCTTCCACCAGGTTTTCCAGCACCCAGGCCAGGTGCTGCGGGTCTATACGGAACATCGTTGAACACATGCATAGCATCGGCGACATAAACTGCACCGTTTTGTTATCTTTCGCCAGGACTTGATGCAGACGGTTGACCAGGTTCAACTCGGTGCCAACCAGCCATTGACTGCCTGGTTCGGAATCGGTAATGGTTTTGATAATGAACTCTGTCGAGCCGACATAATCCGACATCTGACAAACCTCAAAGCTTGCCTCCGGATGTGATATTACCTTGCCATCGGGTACCTCGGACCTGAAGTTTTCTATCTGTTCTGGTTTGAATACCTGGTGTACTGAACAGAAACCTTTCCACAAAATAATTTTCGCCTGTTTTATTTCTTCAGTTGTTAAGCCTCCCATTGGCAAATCGTAGTCCCAGGTAACCATTTGCTGCAGCGGGATATCCATTTTGACACCGGTGTTACGGCCGAGGTGCTGATCCGGGAAAAACAACACCTTGTCTCGCTGTGCAAAAGACCATTCGAGGATTTTCTGGGCATTGGTAGAGGTACAGACCACGCCACCGTATTTACCGCAAAATGACTTGAGATTGGCCGCCGAGTTGATATAGGTTACCGGAGTAATCGATTGTTCCGCGTCCAGTACCGTCGACAGTTCGGCCCAGGCGCGCTCCACCTGGTCGAGATCGGCCATATCTGCCATCGCGCATCCGGCCGACAGATCCGGCAGTATCGCGATTTGTTCCGGGCGGGAAATAATATCGGCCACTTCGGCCATAAAATGCACACCGCAAAAGACGATGTACTCGGCATTCGAACTGGCCGCCTGTCGCGATAGCTTGAGTGAGTCCCCGGTGTAATCGGCATGCTTGAATACCTCATCACGCTGATAGTGATGACCGAGTATTACTACGCGCTCGCCGAGGGCCTGTTTGGCATTGATGATACGCCTGTCGCAATCCTCGTCATCCAGGGATGCGTAGGGTTGCAGGTTTATTGCTGTGGCTGCCATGATTGAGTTCTACCTAACGTGGGGGCGTAAATACTAGCATTTACGCTTGATTCTGCCAATACCGTACCCGGCACCGGGGACGACGAGATGTTAATCTGTGATTGCCGGTTTGCGCAGGCGAATCGACAATTCCTTGAGCTGTTGATCGCTGACCGGAGATGGCGCCTGAGTTAACAGGCAGGCGGCTGTCTGGGTTTTCGGGAAAGCCATGACGTCACGAATTGAACTAGCACCCGCCATTAGCATGACCATACGATCCAGGCCAAAGGCAATACCACCATGCGGCGGACAACCATATTTTAACGCGGTCAGTAAAAAACCAAATTTTTCATCAGCTTCCTGCTCATCGATACCCAGCAGTTTCAACACTCGCTGCTGCATTTCCATCGCGTGAATACGAATTGAGCCGCCGCCAAGTTCAGTGCCGTTTAACACCATATCGTAGGCTCTCGATAACATGCCGGCAGGATTCGCTTCCAGTTCATCTGCATCTTGTGTGCTCGGAGCTGTGAAGGGATGGTGCAGCGCAGTCAGGCGGTTTTCCCGTTCGTCATATTCGAACATGGGAAAGTCGACGACCCAGAGAAAACGCCAGCCTTCTTCAACCAGGGCCAAATCCTGCGCAACTTTAATACGCAATGCGCCCAGTGATTCGTTCACGATTTTTTCCTTGTCTGCGCCAAAGAAAATTAAATCACCACTTTGCGCCCCGGTTCGGCGTAGAATTTCGCTAATCGCATGATCGGGTAAAAACTTGAGTATTGGCGACTGTAGGCCTTCACGACCCTGATCGATATCGTTACATTTTATATAGGCCAGGCCGCGTGCACCGTAACGACCCACATACTCGGTATAAACGTCAATTTCCTTGCGCGTCAAAGCGTTACCGCCAGGAATGCGCAAGGCTGCGACTCGACCCTGTGGATCCCGGGCAGGACCGGAGAAAACCTTAAATTCCACATCGGAGAGTAAATCTGAAACTGTTTTCAGTTCCAGTGGTATGCGTAAATCGGGCTTATCGGAACCATAACGTTCCATTGCCTGCGCATGGCTCATTCGTTGAAACGGGCCTTCGATCTCTGTTTTCATGACCGTTTTGAACAATCCCTGCATCATCGCTTCCATCAATGACATGATGCCATCTTCATTCAAAAACGAGGTTTCAATATCAAGTTGAGTGAACTCCGGCTGACGATCGGCGCGCAAATCTTCATCACGAAAGCAACGCACTATCTGGTAATAGCGATCCACACCTGACATCATCAACAATTGCTTGAATAACTGGGGGGACTGGGGCAACGCAAAAAATGAACCACTATGCGTGCGACTCGGCACCAGATAATCGCGCGCGCCTTCCGGTGTAGCCCGGGTCAACATCGGGGTTTCTACATCCATGAATTCGTGGTCTTCGAGCCAACTGCGCAAATACTGCGTGACTTTTGCACGTAGTTGCAGGCGAGATTGCATCTCTGGCCGGCGCAGGTCTATGTAACGATATTTAAGGCGAATATCTTCATGCACGTCATCATCGTCCAACTGAAATGGCGGCGTTTCCGAGGCATTCAGTATTTGCAGCTCTTGTGCCAGGACCTCGACCTCGCCTGTCGGCATATCCCTGTTAGCGGTTCCTTCGGGACGAATCCTGACTTTTCCTTCCACTTTCAAAACGAATTCATTACGCAGACTCTCAGCCAGGGCAAACATGGCCGCGTCGTCCGGGTCGAATACCACCTGTAATATGCCTTTTTTGTCACGCAGATCGACAAATATGACTCCACCATGGTCGCGACGACGGTTTACCCAGCCACACACAGAAATTGTGCGATCAATATGTTGCTGGTTAATTTCACCACAGTAGTGCGTGCGCATGTTTTTTTGATTCCAAATGTTAGGGGGTGGTTGCCAATAGCGTCGAATAGTTTCGAGCCTGATTATGCTAACGATCCTGCGGTCTCACTTTACCCGCAAACGGAGTGATTACGATACAGCTATTCAGTCTGGTGATCTATGCTGCGGCTTCCTTTTTAGTCGACGTCTCCTTTTTAGTCGACCCCTCCTTTTTACCAGAGTCACTGTCTTTGCCGGATGAATCCTTCGATTTACTTCCCGAATCGACCAGATTCCTCTGTTTACCGGTTTTGAAATCGGTTTCATACCAACCCGAACCGCCCAGCCTGAACCTGGATGCCGAAATCTTCTTTTTCAGGCTCAATTTGCCACAGGCGGGACATTCCT
>JAPUFZ010000230.1 GCA_027293245.1 Gammaproteobacteria bacterium | reverse complement strand
ACAGCTTCGAGATAATAAACACGATACACATGTAGAAGATCATGGCCGTGATAAAACCTTCATAGGCCAGATAGTAGCGCCCGTTCAGCCAACGCCCAACACCCAGCAAATCCTGCAGCGTAACGGTACTGGCAACAACCGAGCCATGGATCATAAAGATGACCTCATTGGAATAGGCTGGCAAGGCACGTCGAAACGCACTGGGCAGGACGATCCGCCGTATTCGGATCCATGGGGACATGCCGCTTGCCTTGGCTGCCTCGATCTCACCCCATGGCGTGGTTTCGATGGCGCCGCGCAAAAGCTCGGTAGTATAGGCTGCAGTATTAAGCGTAAAGGCGATTAGCACACACCACCAGGCACTGCTCAGGATCGGGTCCCAGAGGAAGCTTTCACGCACGGCTTCGAACTGGCCCAGGCCGAAATAAAACAGGTAGGTCTGCACCAGCAACGGCGTGCCCCGAAAGAAGTAGGTGAAACACCAGATCGGCCCATTCAGATACGGTATCCTGTAGGCCCGTGCAATAGCCATTGGAATGCACAACAGACCACCAATAAGCAAAGCCAAAAATGTGAGTTGAAGGGTGACCCATGCCCCCAGAAAGAACCGGTCGAGATTGTCGTAGATCAGATAAAAATCCAGCGGCGAAGAGTTCTCGCTAATATCGCGCAAGTACTCGAGGAAGCTGCGTTCCTGTTCCATCGACTCAGGCCTTCCTCACGCCGGCGCTGTATTTACGGTCCAGCCAACGCAGGCCAATATCAGACGTGGCGGTAATCATCAGATAGATGAACAGCACCACAATCATAAAGGTAAATAGCTGACGCACGGAGCGCCCGGCGGTAAAGGCATTCCAGACCAGGTCATGTAAGCCAATGACCGATACCAGGGCCGTGGCCTTGACCAGAACCAGCCAGTTATTGGTAAAGCTGGGCAGCGCAAAGCGCACCATCTGCGGCCAGGTGACGCGACGGAAAACCAGCCCAGGGCCCATGCCTGTGGCAACAGCGGCTTCGATCTGCCCCGCCGGGATTGCCAAAATGGCGCCACGGAAAGTTTCTGCCATATAGGCGCCAAAGATAAAACCCAGGGTCGCCACACCGGCAATAAACTGGTTGATGTCGATGTAATCCCACCAACCGGTCCAGTAGCCAAAATCGTTGATCATTTGCTGACCGCCATAAAACAACAGCATCATCAGCACCAGATCAGGCACGCCGCGAACCAGAGTGGTATAGGTGTTACCAATTTTCTGCAGGCCGCGCGATGGCGACAGCTTCAGGAATGCACCGGCCAGCCCGCAAACGACCGACAACAATAGAGACGAGAGAGCCAGCGTAATGGTGACCAGTGTCCCATCGAACAATAGCTTTCTGTATTCAAACACAACGTCCATGAAATGCTCTATCAGGCCAAATAATAATAATGAAGTTCGAGAGCGGTATCCGTGCCACCCTCGAACATCAAATAAATCACGGTGGGTTAATTGCCGTAAATATCGATTTCAAAGTACTTGTCATTCAACTTCTTATAGGTACCGTCGGCACGGATAGCATCGATGGCCTTGTTGAATTCGTCTACTATAGGATCTCCTTTACGAATAGCGACGCCGGCACCTTCGCCCAGACAGGGGAGATCCTTCTGGTCTTCACCAATAAAGGCAAAACCCATACCCGCATCGGTTTCCAGGAAACCTTCCATAGCCTGCAGCGCGTCCGAAGACTGTGCGTCGATACGACCGGATGCCAGATCGGCAAAAACGTCTTCCTGCGAGGTGTACAGAACGACCTCTGAATCAGGGAAATTCTTTTCGACAAAGCACTGGTGCGTGGTACCGCGTTGAACACCGATTTTCATACCAGCCATACCCGCCTTGGTAACATCAAAGCTGGCGCCTTTTTTGGCAACCATGCGCGACGGGGTATCGTAATACTTGTTGGAGAAGTTCACTTTCTTTTTGCGATCTTCAGTGATCGACATGGAGGCAACGATCGCATCGAACTTACGCGAAATCAGTGCCGGTATCATGCCGTCCCATTCCTGCTCGACCAGGGTACAATCATGGCCCATTTTTTCACAAAGAGCGAAAGCGATATCAATATCAAAACCCTTCAATGTACCATCAGCTTCTTTCCACGAAAATGGAGGGTAAGCACCTTCTACACCGATGCGAAGTTTAGCCGCATAGGCCTGACCGCCGGCCAGGGCGATGACGCCAATGACGGCGGCGAGTATAAATTTATTGAATTTCATGTTCTATTTCTCCTGATGGTTGCTTGTTTATAATTATTTATTTACGTTACTACATCGACCAGTATAACGCGATTAATCACGCGTATTCGACAAGAATTGTTTGAACCGCGCCGATTTAGGGTTGGCAAAGACTTCTTTGGGGTCTCCCTGCTCCTCGATCCGCCCCTGGTGCAGGAAGATCACCTGCGAAGAGACTTCACGGGCAAATGACATCTCATGGGTCACTACGATCATGGTGCGTCCTTCTTCGGCGAGGGAGCGAATGACCTTGAGGACTTCCCCAACCAGTTCCGGGTCAAGCGCAGAAGTGGGCTCATCAAACAACATCACTTCCGGGTCCATGGCCAGGGCACGTGCAATGGCCGTGCGTTGCTGCTGACCACCGGAGGTATGGGCAGGGTAGTAATCACGATGTTGATACATGCCCACGCGGTGTAAAATGGCTTCGGCGCGCTCAACCGCTTCGGCTCTGGAAAGTTTAAGCACATAAATTGGGCCTTCAATCACGTTTTCCATGACTGTCATGTGAGACCAGAGGTTGAAACTCTGAAACACCATAGCCAGCCGGGACCGAATGCGTTCGACCTGACGCATATCTGCCGGTATGGGCTCACCATAGCGGTTTTTCGTCATCTCGATAGTTTCGCCATGCACTTTGACTGTCCCGGCATTGGGTATTTCCAACAGATTGATACAGCGTAGGAAAGTGCTTTTGCCTGACCCGGACGAGCCAACCATGGAAATAACGTCACCCTGATGGGCTACTGCATCGATACCTTTCAAAACCTCGATATTGCCGAAGCTTTTGTGCATGTCCTCAACGACGAGGGCTGGAGTATTGTCAGTCATAGATGTGAACTCCAAGTGCGCTGACACCGGGTTGCGATCGTCAGGTTTTCAAAATTGTGCGGCTTTGATTATTATGTTATGCCCACTGCCTGATACATACTAACAAGAACACGCGATTTATTCTGTAGATTGTGGTTCATTTATCTAAGCCATCACTGGTGCTTCCATCCGGTACTCAATGAAGGTAGCGTCCGGGCCTTTGCCCTTTCTGATACGCATTTTCTGTTGCGCCAGTTCCATCACGATAGTGCATATGGTACCGAGCTCATGCACCGAATCGTCCGGCAAATATTCCCGGTAAATAGCTAAACAACCATCAGATTCGTCAGACAGTAAATCACACATTGCGGTAACACTTCGTTCTTTGTTGTCCGAGAGAATTTGCGTTGCTTTGTTGAAGCGGGCGTAAGAACTGAAGAAATCAGGATCCTGCGCTGAATTAACTACCTCATCGAGGTAGTGATTGGTATGGAGTAGATAATCTGAGGCAGGCTCAATACGGTATGAATTCTCGGCGCAAAATTCCATATCAAAGCCGTTGCCACCGGCGTCGGCAACCATAATATTGCTGGCTTTACCAGCGCTGTGCCGGGCTAATAGTGAATTGACCTGTACCAGCGATTTGCAGTTAAGGATAGCGCGTAAAATGATATGCACGGGCAGTCCATCGAGTAGCCTGGCCAGCGTCAAAATATTCAAACAAACACCCAGGCCAGCGCTATTCATGCCAATTTTTCCTATCATACCCGGCTCGGTAATCATCAGGATACTATGTCCATCAGGCTGCACAATTTTCATTAACACGGTCAGTGGTTCGAGGGCCTTGCCCCAGTCCCAGTTTTGGCCGAGGATTGAAGTCTCCGAAAAATACACCGAGGTGCACTCGTTACTCGCGCCAGTATTACGCGAAAGAATCTCGGTGCGGGCATTAAGTGCAACAATCCACGTCGGATCGACGCCGGCGCCCTGAGCAATTCCGTCTATTTCTTCACCATAGACTGGATCGAAATCATCAATAATTGTTCGAAAAAAAGCCGCGTGTTGCAAGATTTCCGTTTCCGATAACTCAAATATCGAACGATAAAAATCGATGGTTTCGGCAATCTCTGCGCCCAGTGACTCGCCATGCTGTTTGCCGCGCTCGAATGGCTCACCAGAAATTGTTATAAATGGAAACTGATTCATCGAGGCGAAACTTAAGGGACGGATATTTGGACCTTGATCAGCAGCGCAAAGGCCTGGAAGCTATACAACTCCGGACGCCAGCTTTACTGGCAGGAATTTCGGCAGGCCGACATCGATCATCAACTGCCCCATCTCCTGCATGAAATAGAGGCGATTCCATAAATACGCGGCATCGGAGGACCTGACCGCAGCCTTTGCCGTGGATGAGGATGACATGGGTACTTCACCTATTTGTACTCCGGTAGAAGGGGTGTAAAGCGCCACTGTTTTTTCCTTGCCATTGACTATCCATTCGCCATCAATGAGATTTTTAATGCGGATTGAGTCAGCCATAAGTAAACCTGTGTAATGCGTGAATTTTAGCCCGATAACCAGCTATTACGATATCTTTGAGGCGGTTCAAAGAAGTATAAAGGGCCACTTTCCCTGCGGCAATTGTTATCTGCACGGGTTTAGGGTCACTCATTAGGCAGATACTGTTGAACAACTCTAAAACTATTACCGGGGTAAACCATATGCTATTGCATTCATGTTATAGCGATAAATTAGTGTAGCTTTCTCTAACATAGAATTCATATACTAATAAGATTGCCAGGAGCAGGTGATGTACCAGAGCAATACGACTATAAGGAAGCTGATTTGCCGGTATTATAATTTGATTTAGTCAGCTTGCTATAGTGCCAACCGGTAATATGCAATAACGCCATGAATTTAACCCAAATGGGTGATGCGATGCTTAGCCCATGGTAGGATACTCGTCGTGTTTTGGAATAATGTCTTAAAAATCCTGTGACTTAAGTCATATTTCTGACATTTGTAAATTGGGGGAAGCCACGGCCAAATTAAACAGA
>JAPUFZ010000023.1 GCA_027293245.1 Gammaproteobacteria bacterium | reverse complement strand
TCTTGATCAAGCTATCGTTCATACGGGTGTCCTTCAGTGGTATATATTATTTAACGAGTTTAAAATCTTTTACGATAAATGCCATCAATTCCATCGCAGAAAGATGAATTAACCTTGAAGCGTTTGAAAAATGGATAATATAGACTTCCTTCAAACTGGTGGGCACTCGTATGCTTTAAAATAAAGCATAAGAGGCAGATTCATGACAAAGCTAAGCTTTACCGATGACAGCGCACCTGGGCGGATAGCCCATCGAATGAACGTCGCATATCGGTGGGGCTGGTACACAACCAAATGCGCCGGCCATCAGTAATGTTTAGCATTGGTAACGCAGCCGTAAGATGATCTCCGCTTCGATAGGGGGCAGAATACTGATTGTTAACCGGATGAATACAACTGCCTGGAATGTGCGCTTACACAAGAAGCAATGCACCAAAACCTGTTTAAAACAGGCAGCAGAAAATAGCTTCCTACATCCAACTTATAAACGGCGTATGTTTCTTAAATGGTTTGGGTATTGGTATCTTTATTCTTTGAGTGTCTTCAAAATTAGTAGTGTTGTTTTTTGGGTCAGAATAGACTCCGGCAATCGATAGCAGGCTCTGAATCGTGCACTCCACGTTACCTAATACAATGGGCTGATTGGGATTCACATATCCCTCTTCGAACCTGACCAGGCCATCATTTTCCACAATATAGATGCCATTGGTTGAATTCAGGTTGCGGAGGTAGATTCTTCCATTTTTAATTTTCATCTCGGCATGTGGCCTGCTGACCGAGGGGGAATCTATATAGATATGGCCTTCCATACAGATAGGGGCTTTTCTGCTTATGATATAAGTTTGGCCATCAATTAGTCCGAAATCTTTGCTTAGACTGTTACCCATAGAAAGCATTCTCCCAATACGTAATCGCTAAGTATAGGCCTTCAAATAGAGGTGTACGCAATAATTCACCAAGGTTGTTCAAATATTTTTCCAGCAGATCCGATACGCGGAGTTTTCGATATCAGTAAAATGTCCGGGCCGACGCCAATGGCTACTCTTAAATCGCATAGTAGAATAGCAATTTTAACGGATATTGAAAATTAAGCCGCTTGCTGTTCTATGTCCATATGAGCTTCGCCTAATACTCGTCCCAGGCAACCTGGCTGAACGTTTCCACTGCAGATGCTTTTCACGCCCATAACCCGGGTAGTGTCTGGATTTATAATGATACCGGCTACGGCCATATTTACGATGAGAGAAACCAGCATAAGCAACGACATATCGATTTGCATTCGGCTCATTGATATACACAATTTGAGGTACTACTGGTTGCAGGGCCGCTTCTTGTCTGGTCTTTTCTAACTTTATTTTTTCTCGCTTAATCAATTCTTCATGGAAACGCATCCATTGATTTGCAATGGAGTAGTAATCGTTTTCTGCATCAAGCGCTACAGCCTGGGTCGCGGGTACTTCGATCAGTGTCACCTGCGTCGTAGGAGATGCAGGTGCTTCGTCGGAATAATGGGTAATCCCTTTTGTATCGACCCATTTAAACACGCCGGTAGCATAAGCAGGCAATAAAACGCAACTCATAAAAACCGCTACAATTAGTAAGGCGCTTGATCGATACATAATAAATTAGACTAAATTACCAGCCAGTAGTTCTAGCCCAAATATTGCACGAAGGCGGTCCAATAGCCCAGCCTTTTTTACCTCGAAGGCTGACCCAGTCCGCTCTATTCGTTGACTTACAGCTGCCTTAATGTAAATTAGGCAGGCAGACCAGTAAAATGAAATCGTGATGCTTAGAAAAGTATTTCTACCAAGCATATTGCTAATTCTCGCTTATGGGTTTTGGGTCAGCCCTGATTTCAAAGAAATCGCTGCCGGGGTTTCAATATTTTTATTTGGTATGCTTTTCCTGGAAGAAGGATTCAAGGCATTTACCGGTGGTGTATTAGAAAAACTGTTGCAAAAAACCACCGACAAAACCTGGAAAAGTTTGCTCTTTGGTATTATTTCGACAACGATCATGCAATCAAGCTCGCTGGTTTCGGTGATCACTATTTCTTTTATCAGTGCAGGGATGGTGACATTGGTTGCCGGAATCGGAATCATTTTTGGCGCCAATATCGGCACCACAACCGGAGCCTGGTTGGTGGCTGCCTTCGGATTAAAAGTAAATATTTCGGCCTATGCCATGCCTATGCTGGTGTTTGGTATCGTATTGTCATTCCAGAAGTCCAAATACCTGAAGGGTATAGGTTCGGCCCTGGCGGGACTCGGCTTTCTATTTTTGGGCATTCACTACATGAAGGAGGGGTTCGATGCGTTTAAAGATAGCTTTGACCTGGCTTCGTTTGCCGTAGCGGGATATCCCGGATTGTTCCTGTTTGCCGCGATTGGTGCCGCGGCAACCGTTATCATGCAATCCAGTCATGCGACCCTGGTACTGATTCTAACCGCACTGGCTGCAGGCCAGATTACCTATGAAAACGGGCTGGCATTGGCTATTGGTGCCAACGTCGGCACCACGATAACGGCCATAATCGGTTCGTTGAGCGCAAATATTCAGGGCAAGCGGCTTGCCGGGGCGCACTTGATATTTAATCTCGTTACCGGGGTTATCGCAATTGCTTTCATCAGCCAATTCATCTGGGCGGTGGATGCCATCAGCGCCAGGGTGGGCATAGCCGATAATAATTACACCATGAAACTTGCTGTGTTTCATACGCTATTCAATGTTGTCGGCGTGTTGGTAATGGTTCCTCTGATCCAGACGCTTGCGAATTATCTATTCAAATTTCTCCCGGAAAAAGCGCTTGATATTGCGGAACCCAAATTCTTAAGCGATGCAGCAATTGAGTTTCCAGAAACCGTACTGATATCTGTTAAAAAGGAAGTCTGGCATTTGTTTGATTCGGCATTTGAGCTAATGGCCCATGGAATGAACTTGCATCGCAGGGAAATTCTGCAGTCACCAGACCTTAAAAAAACCATCGAAGACGACCGGGAAATCCATGATTTTGACCTGGATGAGTTATATGCAAGTAAGGTTAAAGTACTTTACGGAGCCATAATTGATTTTATTTCACGCTCACAATCGAGTATGCCTAGCGTATTTTCCGAAGAGTTATTCCGACTGCGCATTGCAGCGACAGAAATTGTTGAATGTGTTAAGCACATCAAACATTTACGCAAAAACGCTACTAGATACCTGATTTCCCACAATGAACACATTCGAAAAGAATACAACCGCCTGCGGTACCAGATCGCAATGATTCTCAGAGAAATTTATCGCTTGAGAGGAGAAGATGACTATGATCATGCGCTTGCCGTACTCGAGATGGATGAACTGAAAGCCGAAGTCCAGGTCACGCATGAAGAATTAAACGCGCGAATTACCGAGGTGTTGAGGGATAATCAGATTACACCAGAAATGGCTACTTCTCTGTTGAACGACTTCAATTATGTGGATGCAACCTCAAATAAACTGCTTGACTGCACCCAGGCTCTATTGGCCTCGCATGCTGATCTCATTGCCGAAGCGGCCCAGGAGGTGATCCTGGATGAAGAGGAAATTGAAAAGGTTTCTGCTAGCTGATTTGGTGGAGGCATATACCGCCGAAATTTTCTCGAAATCGAAATCATGTTGAAGAGAGGCGCAAATGAAATTTACCAGGCTAGTTGACAAATTTAATAAACTTGTCAATAAACAGGATCAAGGCACGTACATCAAACCCGAAAGACTGGAAAAACTTCGATGGTTGCTAGCCGATAAAAAATCCCGCTACGAAGCGAAACTTGAGACCACCCAGGACCCGGAAAAGCGTACAAAACTTGAAATCAGATTGAAGGTAGTAAACGCTCAGATAGAAAAGTCAAAACGTATACCTCCTGGCGGCTGAGCGGCTTCAACCCATTTGTCGCGCCTCAATGCAGTAACGGGGCTGGTGGTTGAATTCCCAAAAGGGTGAATAATGAAATCTTTATTTCTGCTAAGACATGCAAAATCGAGTTGGTCCAACCCCGGCCTCGATGACCAGCAACGCCCGCTAAACAAGCGTGGTAAACGCGATGCTCCTGTTATGGGAGGTCGTTTTAGGGCACGTAATGAATTACTGGATTTAATCCTCACAAGCCCGGCGTTGCGGGCCAGGCATACAGCTGAGCTATTTGCCAATGCCTGCGGTTATTCCCCGGAGAAAATTGTCGAAGAATCAGAACTGTACCTTCTGGGAGCCCGATCAATCGAAGACATTATTGAAAATCAGGATGATCGGTATCAATCGTTAATGCTTGTTTTCCATAACCCTGATATTACCCATTTTGTGAATTTATGTGATGCTTCGGTGCGAATCGACAATGTCCCCACCTGCGGCCTGGTTAAACTCGTCAGTGATATCCAGCACTGGCGTGACTGGTCCTTGTCGAACGCGCATTTCGATTACTTCGATTATCCCAGGAACAGTTTCGAATAGAACCTATTCCAGGTATTTCCCCAAATCGGTGTGCTTGCAATCCAGGCCTGGGTTTCACCGTTTACCGACGAATATTCCTGCTCCGCGCGCCCTGGGGTTTACGTCGCTTGAGTCGAGTGGCTTCCCACAAACGCTCAGCGGTCTGTCGTATTAAAGCCTGCTGACTGCTTTCTACCGTCGGGCTTTTCCCTTGCTGCTGCACATAGGAGCCGTCAGAATTCATTTGCCAGATAGTGTGCTGGTCGGATAACAGGGTATCGATAATATTGCGAAGCTCTCCTTGCAACTCAGGGTCTTCCACCGGCACCAGCACCTCAACCCGGTGCTCGAGGTTGCGTTTCATGGCGTCCGCGGAACCGATGTAGTATTCAGGTTGGGTCCTATTTTTGAAATAGTAAATTCGGCTGTGCTCCAAAAATCGACCGATCACGCTAAATACACGTATGTTGTCGGACAGGTTCGCAATGCCAGGGCGCAGGCGGCAACTGTCACGCACAATCAAGTCTATCTTTACCCCGCCCTGCGACGCCAGGTAAAGCGCGCGAGCGATATCTTCGTCTTCAAGCGCGTTGACCTTGAGCTGGATTA
The DNA here is from genome assembly GCA_027293245.1 of Gammaproteobacteria bacterium. Classification (GTDB taxonomy): domain Bacteria; phylum Pseudomonadota; class Gammaproteobacteria. Next base: position 2,466 of record JAPUFZ010000023.1, on the reverse strand, counting down.
AACCCGGCGAATCTTTAGTGTGCTGATCGATCTCGCGCTTGATTTTGTCGAGCAACGAGCGCTTCAATAACTTGGGTGCGGGCAAAATCTTGCGGTAATTGCGCTTGGGTGTATATCCGGTGGTCAGGTAGTTGAATAACTCGGTCATGTCCTGGCCGATGGTATTATCGCAGGTGAGCAGCCCCAGGTCGGTGTAAATGCGGGCGTTTCCGGCGTGGTAGTTGCCGGTGCCAATATGCACGTAGCGGCGCAGGCCGTTGTAGTCGTTGCGTACCACGAGGATTACCTTGCAATGGGTTTTAAGATCCATCACGCCGTAGGTGACATGAATTCCGGCTTCCTCCAGTCGACTCGACCAGCGAATATTGGCGGCCTCGTCAAAGCGTGCTTTCAATTCCACCACCACGGCCACCTGCTTGCCGTTCTGCGCGGCATCGATCAGGTAATCGATCACCCTGGTATCGCCGGAAGTCCGGTACAGGGTCATTTTGATCGCCCGCACCTTCGGGTCGACGCTGGCTTCCTTGAGAAAACGCCCCACCGACGTAGTAAAGGATTCGTAAGGGTGCTGCAGCAGTATCGAACCGTATTCGCGCACCACATGAAATATATTGGGCATGTGTACCAGTTTGGGGTGGTCGATCGGGTGGTGTGGCAGATCGTGTAAAGCGGGAATTTCCATCTCGCTGAAACTAAGTAGGTCACGCGTCGCTAACAGGCCGTTGGTGTCGAATACATCGGCTTCTCCCAGACCTAGTTCGGCGGCCAGCATGCCCCTGCGAATCGGATCCATATCCTGTTGAACAACAACACGCACAATCTGCGCAAACTTGCGATGGCGTACTTCGGATTCAATTATCGCGAGTAAATCATCGGCCCGGTCCTCGTTCCGGGCAGTGTTCGCATTACGCGTAACGTGGAATAGCTCACAAGCCTCGATTTTCATTTTCGGAAATAGCAGATCGAGGTTCTTGGACATCACGCTTTCCAGCGGCACGAAGCTGTTCGACCCGGGAACCTGCAGAAAACGCGGAATTCCGAGACCCGTTGGTACCTTTACCCGAGCTCGTAGTTCATCGTCACCATCCCTGTGACGTAAAGTGACGAGCAGGTTAAGTGAGAGGTTGGAGATAAAAGGAAATGGATGCGCAGAATCAACCGCTTGCGGCGTCACCAGTGGATAAATATTTTCGAGGTAATAATTACGGATGGCTTCCTTGTCCTTGTCGTCCAGTTCCTCAAATGTAGTGAGGTGAATATCCTCTGCGGTCAGCAATTCAATCAATTGCGGTACGAGTGTATCTTTCTGCCTTTCGATCTCCCTGACCATTTGGCAGGATTCTTCTATTTGCTGCACCGGCGTGCGCCCGTCCACGGTCAGGTCCATGATCCCAGCGCCTACCTGTTGCTTCAGGCCGCCTATGCGTTTCATAAAAAATTCGTCGAGATTGGAACTGACGATACCGACGAATTTGAAACGTTCCAGCAAAGGTGTGTTTTGATCCTGCGCTTCGTGCAGCACACGTCGGTTAAACTCGAGCCAGGTTAACTCACGATTGAGGTATAACTCGGGCGATTCGAGGTCGAATTCAGTTTCGACCGGTTTTTCCGGCAGCCCAATTTTAGTATCGGGCTCTGGTTCTACGCTGTCGGTTACTACTGACAGGGTATTCTGGGCTTTGGTATCGATAGCCATGGTTATGTCGAATTATAGTTGAAACAATTAATGGTGTTCCGGTACGAAGGTTTGATCACCCATAGGCGGGCGCACGTATCCCTTTGCTTTTTTCCTGGGCGCCAGCTTAACCAGTTCCGGAGTTAAATCTTTGTAGGGTATCAGGCTCAGCAGGTGTTTGATGCAATTCAGGCGGGCATGTTTTTTTACATCCGCGTTGACCACGTACCAGGGTGCTTGCTTGATATCAGTATGGGCAAAATTATCATCCTTCGCCCTGGAATACTCGACCCAGAGATTGCGTGACTCCAGGTCCATCGGGCTCAATTTCCAGCGCTTGGTCGGGTCTTTTATGCGGCCCTGAAAACGCCGTTCCTGTTCGTCGTCGCTGACCGAAAACCAGTACTTGATTAGTAGTATTCCAGATCTCACCAGCATGCGTTCGAACTCCGGACAGCTGCGCATGAATTCCTGGTATTCTTCATCGGTGCAGAATCCCATCACTTTTTCCACACCCGCCCGGTTATACCAGCTGCGATCAAACAATACCATTTCGCCGGCTGCCGGTAGATGCGGTACATAACGCTGAAAATACCACTGGGTTTTTTCACGCTCGGTCGGTGTGCCCAGCGCCACCACCCGGCAAGTCCGCGGATTAAGGCTCTGTGTAATGCGCTTGATCACGCCCCCCTTGCCGGCGGCATCGCGGCCTTCGAAGATGCAAACCACCTTCAGTCCTTTCTCCTTGATCCACTCCTGCAGTTTGACCAGCTCGATCTGCAGATCGGCCA
>JAPUFZ010000229.1 GCA_027293245.1 Gammaproteobacteria bacterium | reverse complement strand
AAATCCATATTGACCTGTTCAATACTTTCCTGAACCATCGAATAGACCTCTGGACGTGACGCAAGGTCCTGGTAACTCGCATAGGCGATATTGCGCCGTTCGGCCCAGTTACCCACGGCCACCAGGTCGATGTTGACCATTGCGGTGACCCGATCGCGCTGATCGCCGAAGGTGACGACCTCGAGGATATGGGAGAAATATTTGAGCTTGTTCTCGATAAACTTTGGCGCGAACATCGACCCATTGCTCAGGGCCCCGACATCCTTGATACGATCAATTATTTTTAACTGGCCCTCGCTATCGAACAGGCCGGCATCACCGGTAAGAAACCAGCCATCTGCGTTTTTCGACTTTCGCGTGGCATCCGGATTCTTATAATATTCCTTGAAAGCCCCGGGGCTACGAAAAATGACCTCACCGTGTTGGTCGATTTTCACCTCGACGCCGCTGAGCGGAACGCCGACCGTATCGGACCGTACCAGGCTACTGTGTTGCGCGGTTAAAAAGGGTCCAGCCTCGGTTTGTCCGTAAACCTGTTTTAAATTAATCCCGATCGAGCGATAAAAGTCGAACATATCAGGTCCAATTGCTTCTCCTGCGGTCCAGGTGATTCGCGTTTTGCTATAGCCGAGATTGTTGCGCAGGGGTCCATAGGCATAGAGTTCACCGAAAAAATACAGCAGCCTGTCGATCCAGCCAACTTTGTTTCCACTGTGTATGTCGATGCCCACGCGGCTGGCGTGATCGATAAAGTAGTTGAATAATTTAAGCTTGATATCAGCCGCATCTTCCATTCGGGTCAGGATATCGGTGCGCTGGCTTTCCAGTACGCGCGGAGAAGTGAAGTGAAAACTGGGTCCAATTTCTTTTTTATCCTGCAGTAGCGTGTCCTGGTTTTCAGGGCAGCAGACGCAATAACCAGCGCAGTAAGCCAGCGTATAGCAGAGAAAATGATCGACCACCCAGGCTATTGGTAAATAAGCGATGACCGAGTCCTTCTCGCTCAGAGATTCAAGTGTTGTTACCCGTTCGGAGCCAAATATCAGGCTATTATGTGTCAGCACCACGCCTTTTGGCCGACCGGTAGTGCCGGAGGTATAGAGTAAAACGGCGATGTCTTCACCGCAGCCGAGATCGATCTGCTGTTGAAAAAATCCTTCGAATTTGGCCGCGAAATCCACTCCCTTCTGCTGGATAGATTCAATTGAAAATATCTGCTCGGGGTCGTAATCCCGCAGCCCCCGCGAATCGTCGTAAACTATATTGCTGATCTTGCCGCCCTGCTCGTTGACCTGCAGAATTTTATCTACCTGCTCCTGGTCCTCGGCGATCGCGTAACCAACTTCGGCGTGTTCGACCACGTAAAGTAGCTCTTCGACCACCGAATCCTGGTAGGTTGGGACAGGAATGCCGCCCAGGCTCTGTGCAGCGCACATTGCCCAGTACAGGCGGGGACGATTGCCACCGATAATGAGCAGTTTATCGCCGCGTTTGAATCCGAGCGCGGCGAGACCGTTGGCGAATGCTTCTATTTCAGCGGCTGCCTGTTTCCATGTCCAGGTTTGCCAGATGCCAAATTCTTTTTCCCGGATCGAAGGCGAGTCGGCAAAAAGCGCTGCATTTCGGAGCAGCAGTTTGGGAAAGGTATCGTGTTCCTGATTTTTGATGGAATCGTTCATCTCAGTGGTTAATCATTATTATAATTGGTGACTGCCCCGGTTTTTATAGGCCCAGTCTCTAGCGGTATTAATAGTAACAGAGCCAGGGAGTTATAAGTTCAATTTAATTTCGAACCGGCTGTGCTACGAGGCATGATAAATGACTAGCTATATAATGAAACTATTTAGAAATAAGGCTCTTCAGGAAATTTAGTTGGTAATTATCCTCGAATTTGTCATTCCGGCGTAGGCCGGAATCCAGGTACATCGAAGATGGGTTAGGATAAAATGTATGCTGTCATAACAGGCCAGAATACAAATCATGCCAATGTGAATCCATCTTTTCAATCAAATTTAATTTCCAATCACGTTTCCAATTCTTGATTGCTTTTTCTCGTTGGATAGCTGAATCCATCGTATCGTGTAGCTCATACCAGACCAGGGTATGCACACCATACTTACTGGTAAAGCTTTTGACTAGATTATTCTTGTGTTCCCAAACTCGTTTCAACAAATTCGAAGTTACGCCCGTATATGGAGTTCCATTTCGTTTGCTCGCTAGTATATACACACACGGTTGGCGAACCATATAAGCTCCCTGTTTCTATCTCTAGATCCCGGCATACGCCGGGATGACGTAATCACGGTAGATAATGTGTTTCCAGGCGGATATTGGCTGCTTTTACTCTGTCTTCAGAATTGATGTTTGAAAATATGTTGGCACTAATTTCAATTTTATGAGTATAAATCAACAGCTCAAAAAAATGTTACGATCTATAATACCTACGAACTTTTTTTGACGAGCTAAAAATAGATATGATTCGGCTAATTGAGTTCAATCGTATTGGAAAAAACCACGTCCACTCTTTCGGCCCAGGTACCCCGCATCGACCATCTGCTCCAGCAATACGCAGGGACGATACTTGGAGTCACCAAACCCCTGGTGCAATACCCGGGTGACCGATAAGCAGGTATCGAGGCCGATCAGGTCAGCCAGTGCCAGCGGCCCCATCGGATGCGCCATGCCGAGTTTCATCACCTCGTCGATGGCCTCGGCGCTGGCAATACCCTCGTGCAGGGTAAATATTGCCTCGTTGATCATCGGGATCAAAATTCGATTACC
>JAPUFZ010000228.1 GCA_027293245.1 Gammaproteobacteria bacterium | reverse complement strand
GATAAAGCTGCGAAAAAAGTCGACGCTCTGGACCAGTTGCTTGCCCGCCGGGACTTCGATGACCGCCGCATCGTCCGGAGCATCGAGACCCATCACCACGCCTTGACTGGTCTTAATTTCGAGCCGGTCCAGCACCTGCTTCAATACCTTGCTGCCAATTTTGGAACCGCAGCCACCACAACGCATTAGCGGTATTTCAAGGCCGTCACTAGCTGATTCATCCGGTAACGCATCGGGCATTTCGGGAAATTCGCTAAATTGACGCATAAAGCGTTTATCAATCCAGTTCTTCAAATGCCATAACCACGCGCCCTCGAATGACCAGTCGCCTTTACTCGCAACCGCGTAACGTTCGCCGGTCGATATCAGTGATAAAAACTGTTTTTGCGGTTTGAACGACTTTAACGGTCTATTTATGAGAATTCGGCATAGATTTTGTGCCAGCGGTATGCCCTGGCGCACTGCAAACACACCCGACTTTGGTCTCGGGAACCGATCTACTGAAGCAATATCTCCAGCGGCGAAAACCTGTGGATGCGACAGGCTTTGCAAACAGTCGTTAACAGCGATAAATCCCCTCTCATCGAGCTGCAGGCCGGTACCGATTAACCAGGCAGGCGCTGAAGCGCCACTAACCCAGATTACCGCGTCGCATTCCAGTGGATCGCCATTGGCGCTGTATAAACGCCCTGCTTCGAAGCGATCCACCCTGGTATTGCACAATGCTTCGATATTATGGGTTTTTAAAACCCGGCTAAATCGCTGCTGAACTTTGGTGTTGAAGCTCGACAGTACCAGATCGTCTTCGGTTACCAGGCAGAGTTTAAGCTGCTGGTCCAGTTTGGTTGCTGCCGGAAGTACTTGCTTAATTCGGTACTGCAATGAAAGCGCCAGTTCGACACCACCGGCACCGGCACCGACTATGGCCAGTTTGAACGGTATTTGCGCCGCCAGTATACGTTGCTCAAGGCGTAACCAATAATCGAGAAAATAATCGATAGGTTTGACGGCAAACTGTGTGTCGGTTGCCTGTGCGGAGTCCGGCATACCCGGTTTCGATCCAATATTGATCGACAGAAGGTCATACGCCATCGCTGGTCTGTCTACCAGCGAAATGAGTTGCTGTTCAGCATCGATAGCATTCACCTCGGCATGAATCAGTCGCGCGCCTGCATATGCGGCTAAAGGTCTCAAGTCTATGTGAGCTTCATCGTACGCGTAATGTCCGGCGATGTATCCGGGCAACATGCCTGAATAAGGGGTATGCACATCGCGCGCTATCAATGTCAGACGCACACCCGGGATAGGATTCATGGCGAGGTATTTGAGTACCAACAAATGGCTGTGACCGCCACCAATCAGTACCAGATCAGACCTGATCGGCGTAGAATCAACTTGCATCATGGTTATAGTGCGGATAGGTTTTAGTTTCGTTCAATTCATTCATTCCAGTAGGGACGCACGCTATTTTCACAGCTTTTTAAGCGCAATGCCATGTTCATACACCAACCTGAGAACTACCCTGAGAATGTTTAAACACCGGCTTTCACAGACATGCCTGTCGATCTTACTATTGCCTGTATTTTTGCAAGGACTGGCCGCGAGCCCCGCAGGAATTCCCCAGTCCAACCCGGCATTCAAACTCGAGCAAATCGCCAGGGGTCTGGGTATCCCCTGGGGTATGGCATTCCTGAGCCAGAACGAAATCATATTCACCGAGCGCCAGGGTGCGGTCAAAATTATTGAACTGGATAGTCTCAAAATAACCAGTTTGCATGGTTTACCTGAAATTGCCGCGGCCGGCCAGGGTGGCATGCTCGACGTCGCTACCGGTCCGGACTATTCGCGCCAGGGCTGGATCTATTTCACTTATAGCAAGCGCAGTGCATCAGGTGTAGTAACAACACTCGCCCGAGCCAGGCGTGATCAAGATCGACTCAATAGCTGGCAGGAATTACTGATCAGCGATTCCGCCACGGCTACAGGCAAGCATTTCGGCAGCCGTATCGCGTTTGACGATGTGGGGCATGTCTTCTTCGGCATCGGCGACCGGGGTGTTCGTGACAATGCGCAAAACCTGGAAAATCACGCCGGCACTATCATGCGGCTCAATCTCGACGGCAGTATTCCCGATGATAACCCGTTCCTGGGTGATTCGAAGGCACGGCCAGAGATATGGAGTTATGGCCATCGTAATCCGCAGGGACTGTTATTCGATGTGGAAAAAGGCAATCTCTGGTCTATCGAGCACGGTCCTCGCGGCGGTGATGAAATCAACCTGGTGGTAAAAGGCCGCAACTATGGCTGGCCTGTGATCAGTCACGGCAAGGAATACTGGGCGCCAATCAGTATTGGAGAAGGCACCGAGAAACCAGGCATGGAGCAACCGGTTAAGGTTTATATCCCTTCAATCGCTCCCGGTAGCCTGTTACTGTATTCGGGCAATGCATTCCCACAGTGGCGCGGCAGCCTTTTTTCCGGTGCGCTCAAACTTCGGCACCTGAATCGCGTCTCGATCTCTACGGACAATAGGGCAATCGACGAAGAACGCCTGCTGGGTGAGCTGAATGAGCGCATTCGAGCCCTGGCGCAAAGCCCCGAGGGCTGGATTTACCTGTCCACCGACAGTGGCAAAATCATGCGCATGCGACCCCGCCAATGAGTCATAATCAACTGGTAGAAGTCGATATTCAATGCCCCTATTGTTGGCAATCAATCAGTGTACTAGTCGATTGCTCGGTTGAGTCGCAGCAATACATCGAGGACTGTCAGGTCTGTTGCCGACCCATCGATTTTGATGTAAGAGTCGATGATGACGGTTACCCGGTGGTATCAGTAAGTAGCGATGAAAGCTGAATTTCGTTCCCATCATGCAATATGGGGTCAGAGCGTTAGAAATCGGTTTTCAATATCACTGGCTTCGATTTCCTCAACTTCGACATCGATCACGTTTGCATAAGAGGGACCCCGACGGATTTGCTCAAGCACCAGTTGTACCGCCGTTTTTTCCCCCTGGAGTAAAAACCCAACCCTGCCATCGGCCAGATTTTTAGCATAACCGCTAAGTTGCTGAGTATCAGCCTGGCGCCGAACGAAATAACGAAACCCAACGCCCTGTACCCTGCCTGAAACAAAACCCTTAACGCAGTACATGGGATCGCCTGATGGAACCTACTGAGACTGCAGTTTAGCTTTGATAGCAGACTGTTCGGCAGACCAGAATTTCGCCCATTGCCCCAGTTGCTCGAGACCCTGCTGCTGTTGGGCCTGTACTCCTGCCTCGATTCCAAGCCGATAATTTTCGACGCCTTTAACAAAATACCGCTGGTAGTTTTTCCCAAGCCGCAGATCGAGATTATCGAGAAACTCGGTTTCAACCTGAAAGGCCAGTTTCAGGCCCCGATCCATGGTTTCCAGTGCCTGCTGAATTTTGGCCTGGCTCAGGTCTTTAGCCTGTAAAACCCGACCCGCCTGCTCTACCAGGTTCAAAGATTCGAGCAGGTAGTATTTCTGCGTTTCCGAAACCTTGCTGGTCTCGTCTGAATCGCTACAGGCAGACAATAGCAGCAGCACCGCCACAATCCACGTGAGCAGAAGCTGCCGGCTCATCAACGTTTACCGGCTATTCTCAGGCGCAGGGCGTTAAGCTTGATAAAACCTTCCGCATCTTTCTGGTCATAGGCGCCCTGGTCGTCTTCAAAGGTCACGATTGCTTCATCAAACAGGCTGTTGGTGGCCGATTTTCTGCCGACCGCAGTCACCGCGCCCTTGTAAAGCTTGACGCGGACTTCCCCGTTAACGGTTACCTGTGAAGCGTCGATCATTTGCTGCATCATACGCCGCTCCGGACTCCACCAGTACCCGTTATAGATGAGTGTCGCGTACTTCGGCATTAGCTCGTCTTTCAGATGGGCGACTTCACGGTCGAGCGTGATCGATTCTATCGCTCGATGCGCCTTCATCATTACCGTGCCACCGGGTGTCTCGTAACAACCACGCGATTTCATCCCAACATAGCGGTTCTCAACGATATCGAGGCGTCCAATACCATTTGCACCGGCTTCCTGGTTGAGCCTTGTCAGCACCTCGGCCGGAGTCATGCTCGCGCCATTAATCGAGACGATATCGCCCTTCTCGTAGCCGAGTTCCAGGTAGGTTGGCTTATCCGGGGCGCGTTCGGGAGAAACCGACCAGCGCCACATATCCTCGTCGGCTTCGATCCACGGATCTTCCAGCCTGCCGCCCTCGTACGAAATATGCAGCAGGTTGGCATCCATCGAATAAGGTGATTTCTCACCCTGTTTTTGCTCGATCGCGATCCCCGCCGCTTCGGCATAAGCCATCAGGCTCGCGCGCGAATTGAGGTCCCATTCGCGCCAGGGTGCAATAATGTGGATATTCGGGTTTAATGCGTAGGCGCCGAGCTCGAATCGAACCTGGTCATTGCCTTTACCGGTGGCACCATGCGAAACCGTATCAGCGCCGGTTTCTCGAGCAATTTCGACCAACCGTTTCGCGATCAGGGGGCGCGCAATTGCTGTACCCAGCAGATACTCACCCTCGTAAATGGTATTCGCTCGAAACATCGGGTAGACGAAGTCACGTACAAATTCTTCCTGTAGATTTTCGATATAGATTTCCCTGACGCCATATTTTTCCGCTTTCGCACGCGCCGGCTCAACTTCTTCGCCCTGGCCAATATCGGCGGTGAAGGTAACCACCTCGCAATCGTATTCGTCTTCCAGCCACTTCAATATGACCGAGGTATCTAGACCCCCTGAATAGGCCAGAACTACTTTTTTTACTGCCGATTTACTCATTTTTAACTGCCTTCCTGTGTTTGAGCGCCGCCGCCTGGTGCGGATACTCCGGGTTTCCGAAAAAGGCCGCTATTGTCGGCAGAATTGCACAAAAAATCCAGCATCTGGTTATAATGAATCAAACTATTCTGAGGAATTGCATTATGTCCGAATCCGGATTCAAGATTCACGCGATGGAACTGGGGCCGATGGAAAATTTTGTTTACCTGGTCGAGGACCTTGCATCGCGCCGCACAGCGGTGGTCGACCCCGCATGGGATGTCGACACTATCATCAAAACCGCAAACGACCTGGATTTAACAATCACCGATATTTTGCTTACCCACAGCCACAACGATCACATAAACGGTATCGAAGGCATATTAAACAACGCCAGTGCCGAGGTACATATACTCAAGCCGGAATACGAATTCTGGGCGCATGAACTCGATAAGCCCACCCTGCATCATGGTGGTGATGAAATATCGCTGGGTGATAGCACAATCAAGATCTTGCATACCCCGGGTCATACCCCCGGTTCCGCCTGCTACCAGTTGGGCAATGAATTGATTACCGGTGATACGCTATTCGTGTTCGGCTGCGGTCGTTGCGATATGAGCGGCGGTAGCCCCGAAAAAATGTACGCGACTCTGAAAAACATGAAACAACGCCTGCCCGAGGATATGTTAATCCACCCAGGTCATAATTATTCGGTGAAACAAACCTGTACCCTGGGCGAGCAGATCGAGGGTAACCCTTTCATGCATTTCGAGGACGAGCAACAGTTCGTCAACTACCGCATGCATGTGCACGATAAGACCCGCGCTGACCCCTACGCGGCAATGAGTAAGCAGCAATTGCGCGTGGCAAATTTACTTTAGCAGTGCTTCGATTTCGGCAAATTCGCGAATACAGATATCGGCGACCTCAGGCCAGGCAAAATTACCCTGTGGATCGAGATGGATGGTAGTGACACCTGCGCCCTTGCCTGCCTGCAGGTCATACAGGTAATCGCCGACCATCACCGTGTCATCGGCATCGGCCTGCCAGTAATTGAGTAAATGGCGAATGCCGTCGGGTGACGGTTTTGGTGTGCAGGAATCACGGTCGAGAATTTGTTCGGGCGGAAAAAAATGGTCGATACCGCAAGCTGACAGGGTTTTTTCTACCACCGGCATGGTGTTGCGAGTCAAGATCGCGAGCTGTGCACCACGCGCCTGTAGTTTTTGCAGTAATTCAATTGCGCCATGCATCAGCGATGATTGTCCGGCAAAATATTCCTCCATTTCATTCAGCGATTCCCACAGGGGTGCAGCCTGATCTTCCGGCATTGCATTCAAAGCCTCGAGTATCGGTGCATTCGCGTCGAGTCCGAGTTTGTCTCGAATATAAACGAAATCGTGTGCACTGATCGTCAGGGTGCCGTCCAGATCGAAGATCCAGTGATTGCGTTGGTGCAATCGATATTGTTCCCACATTACCCTGGTACCCCGTGCCCTGGATAGAGAGTCTGTCTATTTAACATTATTATCGTTTAACGCAGTTCGAGTCATCAGCTCGCGAGCATAACGCAATTCGCCCGGGTTCTGCTGCAAATATTTTCTCTGGCTGCGAAGCCTGTTATATTTACGCGAAAAGGCATTGGGAAAACGCCTTGCCCATTGTAATATTTGGCATGATAGTAAAAAATTTATCCTTTATTTCCTAAACAAAATAGGTATGTAGCCATGACAATTCAGCCAGGAGAGAAAATTCCATCGTTAATATTGCATCATAAAACTGCCGATGGGGTCGAGGAAATCAGTACAGAAGAAATTTTTAACGGCAAGAAAATTGTGTTGTTTGCTTTGCCCGGTGCATTTACACCCACCTGTTCAGCCTCGCATTTACCGGGATACGTGGTGAAATCAGATGAAATATTTGCCAAAGGGGTTGATCGTATTGTCTGCCTGTCGGTCAACGATGCCTTTGTCATGGGTGCCTGGGGCGAGCAGCAAAATGTCGAAGACCGCGTCATGATGATAGCAGACGGTAGTGGCTATTTTACGCAAGCCGTGGGACTGGAATTCGATCGCAGGCAAGGCGGTATGGGTATGCGCTCGCAGCGCTACGCCATGATCGTCAACGATGGCGTTGTCGAATTATTGAATATCGAAGCGCCGGCAAAGTTGGAAGTCAGTGACGCCGATACCATCCTGGCCAGTTTGTAGCCGCAAGCAGATACCTCCTGTGACAATACCAGCCGATGCCATGGGACCCAGTGCGTTTGTCAACGAAGCCTATAATCTCGAAAATGATGAAAATATGGTCGATTTTTATCGCAAATGGGCCGATGATTACGATCACCAGATGCTCGATGAACTCCGATACAGCTCACCGATCACTATCGCCCGGTTGCTGGATAAGTTTCTACCCGATAAAAACGCTCGTATTTTTGATATCGGTTGCGGCACCGGTCTGACCTGTACATTTATGCACCAGCAGGGCTATAGAAACCTGGATGGCATCGACTTATCCCCTGACATGGTACGAGTCGCGCAGGACAGGGGTATTTATCGGCAGGTAAAAGTCGGTGAT
>JAPUFZ010000227.1 GCA_027293245.1 Gammaproteobacteria bacterium | reverse complement strand
CGTGGCTATCGGATCTGGAATTGGCGGGTTACCGACCATAGAAAAAAATCGTGATGCTTATCTGCAAGGCGGTCCACGTAAGATTTCTCCATTCTTTGTGCCTAGTTCAATTATTAATATGGTGTCCGGAAACCTGTCGATAATGCGTGGTCTCAAGGGTCCGAATATTGCCATTGTCAGTGCCTGCACCACCGGTGCTCATAACATTGGCGATTCCGCGCGTATGATTGTCTACGGGGATGCCGACATCATGGTGGCCGGTGGCGCCGAAATGGGGACCTGTGCCCTCGGTGTTGGTGGCTTCGCGGCGGCCAGGGCACTGTCCACCCGAAATGATGATCCTGAAGCCGCCAGTCGCCCCTGGGACAGGGATCGCGACGGTTTTGTACTGGGTGATGGAGCCGGAGTCGTTGTCCTGGAAGAGTATGAACTGGCGAAAAAACGCGGTGCCCATATTTATTGCGAGCTGGTCGGTTATGGCATGAGCGGGGACGCTTATCACATGACATCACCATCGAAGGGTGGCGAGGGCGCGGCACGGTGCATGAAAAATGCGATGAACGACGCCGGACTTAACGCCGAAGACATTGGCTATATCAACGCGCATGGCACTTCGACACCGGCCGGCGACATTGCTGAGACCAATGCAGTAAAACTGGCAATGGGTGACCATGCCTATAAACTGGTAGTGAGTTCAACCAAGTCCATGACCGGGCATTTACTCGGGGCTGCCGGTGGTATTGAGGCCATATTCTCGATCCTGGCGCTTCGCGACCAGGTTATTCCGCCGACCATCAACCTGGATAATCCGGGCCCGGAATGCGATCTTGACTTCGTCGCTAATACCGCCAGAGATTTGAAATTGAATTTCAGTATGTCGAATTCGTTTGGATTTGGCGGTACCAATGGAACCTGCATATTCAAGAAAATCTGATGTGCTGTGACTATCAGCCACGAACTCGAAACAATTCCGGACCTGCTGGCGGTCCATGCGCTAAGACCCGACACTTATCCATACCTGCTGGCATCTAATACACGTGGGACTCAAAACTCGCGTTATTCGATGCTGTTATCGCATCCACGGGAAATCGTCTCGCAATACGCCGGTGACGAAGACTGCCTGGCATCAATTACTGTCGATTTGGCAAATTCGCGCCAACGCTCTGCGTTGCCGTTTTGTGGCGGCTGGTTCGTTTTTCTGAGTTACGAATATGCGCAAATCATCGAACCGCAGGTGGAATTTTTTGCCGCTGAATCAGCCCTGCCGATAGCATTCAAAGCCAGGGTCCCTGCTGCAATCATCGTCGATCACGAGGAGGAGCGTGCTTTCCTCATCGTCGAAGATGAATTCCGTGATTTGCAAGGCCAGATTCTTGAAGATCTCTCGGGCCTGTCCGGCTATCTACCGGGTGATCTTGTGGCCGGTACGATAGCGGAACAGGACCCCGATATTTACATCGAACATATTACCCGAACCAAGCAATACATCCGCGACGGCGATATCTTCCAGGCGAATTTATCACGCAAGTGGGTGGTAGATTATGACGACAACTGTGATCCGGTTGCGCTGTATCACAGTCTCAGCCGCAGTAACCCGTCCCAGTTTGCCGCCCTGATCAAGTATCGAGACCAGTACATTATCAGTTCGTCGCCTGAACGCCTGATCTCGGTCAGGAATGGTATTGCCCAATCCAGGCCTATCGCCGGCACGCATCCCCGCGGCAAGACCCCGCAGCAGGATGCTGAACTTTCCAGGCATCTGTTGGCCCATCCGAAAGAGCAGGCCGAGCACGTGATGCTGATTGATCTGGTGCGCAATGATCTGGGACGTTTTTGCGAGGCCGGTAGCCTACAGGTAACCGAGAAGATGGTGCTCGAAAGCTATGAGCATGTGCACCACATCGTGTCCAATATACAGGGCCGAATCAGTGCCGGCAAAACCGTTGCTGACGTTGTCCACGCGGTGTTTCCGGGTGGCACTATTACCGGATGCCCCAAGGTGCGGTGTATGGAAATTATCAGTGAACTGGAACAGGCGCCCAGAGGGCCCTACACGGGATCGCTTGGTTATATAGGCCTGGATGGTCAGATGGATTTGAATATCCTGATTCGAACGCTGTTATACGACAGCGGCACGGTCAGCTTCCGGGCCGGCGGCGGGATCGTACATGACTCCGTACCACAGCGGGAATTAATGGAAACCCGGCACAAGGCACAGGGGCTGCTGAATGCAATCGAAGTCCATGTCTGATTTAGCAATCAACAGTAGCCTGGATTGGCAGGAACGCGGATTGCACTATGGCGACGGATTATTTGAAACGCTGTTAAAACTCAATGGTGAGATACCCTTGTGGGAAGATCATTACCGCCGTCTGAAAAAAGGTTGCGAGCGGCTTCATATATCTCTGGCCGATGAAAAATGGCTGGCGCAAAAGGTTGCGCAGGAAACTAAAGGACAGGAATCGGCGATTATAAAGATAATAGTCACGCGTGGCCGTGGGGGTAGGGGCCTGTTATTGCCGGCCCCCGATCAACCCTCAATTTTTGTACTAAAATATCCCTACCGGGCTATCAAACAGGAAAATCTGGCGCTCGACGTCTCGATCTGTCAAACCCGTCTACCGATCAACCGAAATCTGGCCGGTATCAAGCACTTGAACAGGCTCGACTATGTGTTAGCTGCAATAGAGATTGAAGGCCTGGAGAATAGGGATGAAGCAATTCTTTGTGATACCGATGGATTTATTGTTGAAGGCATTGTTAGCAATCTATTTTTCTATTTGCATGAAGCGATGTACACGCCAACCCTCGAGTTTTGCGGGGTAGAAGGGATCATGCGTCAACGGGTATTAAACCAGCTCCAACATGCTTCCATAGCAGTTGAAGAAGGCCGTTTTACGCCGCAGCTATTGCTGCAGTCGAGTGAATGTTTTATGTGCAACAGCGTGCATGGCGTGCGACCGATACATGCAATTAATCAGCAGAAATTTGTTACCGGGCCAGTCACTCAAATGCTGATGTCCGAGTTAAATCCAGCCGCCAGGCCGGACCCCGGGTCGGTGAACTAAAATGGTTTACAGGCTATTCAAAAAGATGCTGCTTTGGGGATTGTTTATTTTTGCCATAGCGATTTCTATTTTGATCTTTGAATTCCAGCGCTTCCAGCATGAAACCGTAT
>JAPUFZ010000226.1 GCA_027293245.1 Gammaproteobacteria bacterium | reverse complement strand
CGGACCGGCATCGTGCAGGAATATATCGAATCGGACGGTTTCGTCTATCGAGTAGAAGTCCTCGGTGAGCAATTGTTCTACAGCATTCGACAACCGATTCAGGCGGGGAGTTTTAACTATTGTGCGGCGGATGGCTGCGCTGCTGATACCGCGCCGGTCGAGCAATCCGAAGATTTTGACTTCTGTGTCATGGATGAGGGCCCCCGTATCGAAGTGTATAAACCCGAACAGGCGGATGTCGACAATGCAATCAGGATAATAAAAAGCTGCAGTGCCGATGTTGGCGGTGTCGAGTTCCTGGTCGACCAGAAAACAGGGCGTCCCTGCTATTACGACTTTAATCCCTACTCGAATTTCGTCAGCAATGGAGAAGCATTGTTAGGCTTCTCGCCGTAACAAACCTACATCAGCTTTATCACTGATCTGTTGTCTTCAGAGGGCTGAATTTTGCAGTCAAATACGCTACTCGAGAAAACCAGCAGCAAGCATATTTTCCTTTAGTCGCGCATGTGTTTTTGAGCTGAAACTTTCTGCCCAGTCGACAGCAGAAAAATCTGGTTCGATATCGGTAATCGCCCTGGAAGCCGAGCGGGCTTGATCCAGCCGTCCTGATTCCACCAATGCGCTGACCAGCCACAAACGAGGTATGACAGATTCCGGCATGCGTTCAGCAGCTTGCTCGAGGGTAGAGATAGCGGCCTCGTTATCGCCTACTAAATGATGGCCAGCGCCCAAAACCAACAAGTACCAGGGCAGAGGGAACGGGCACAGTCGAATAGCCCGCTGCATTTTCTGGATGCCCTCCTTAATCCGGCCCAGACATGGAGTCCTGAGATCGCGTCAATCAGTTGCGCGGTCACCCTGATATGATTCCCGACTTTTCGAAATCCACCCTCTAAAACGTAGCGAACACTCTGCTCCTGTCCGACTTCCCTGATATCGACGGCACGACCCTTGTATACCATAGTGGAATTATTCGCGATCACGAACAATCCCGGTATCCTTGACAGTCGCGTAATAATTCCACTATGGTATATCAGGAGTGACCGGATCAAAAGAGGGTTCTGTGGAATTTGCGACTCGCCGATCGCATATCAGCAACCCGATACCGACTGGCAGGCAATCTGGATTGGTACGCTCGATGATCGAGAGACCTACCAGCCGCTAGCGCACGTCAACTCTGACAATAAAATTTCCTGGGTAGATATACAGGCCCATTTACCCTACGAGTACGAGTAACTATAAGCAGTCAAACATTGAACCACGCAATGAGGAGGAAAAATCATGTCCTGGTAAATACTAGGCGAATTTATTGAAACCTGTAGTTGCAATATGTTGTGTCCCTGTTGGTATGGGAAGGCCGAGCTGATGATCATGGATCAGGGTTGGTGTTCGACCTCCTTTCTGATACGAATACGTGAAGGGGATTTTGAAGGCACTGATCTGGGTGGACAGAACGTTGTAGTCGGTTTGTTTTTCCCCGGACCGACCATGTTCGACGCCAATGGCACCGGCCGGGTTTATATCGACGAGAGCGCCACGGCCGAACAGCAAAGTGCGCTGGAAAAAATTCTACAGGGGCTGCCCGGTGGAGGCATGGAAATTCCAGCCAGCCTGTTGTCGAACTGGCTACCCACGCAACGCTCGAGTATTACTGTCGAGGCGCAGGACGGCAGGGTGCAGGCGACAATCGGCAGCGTTGGAGAGGTTGTGTCCCAGCGCCTGGTCAACGACCAGGGCGATAAGATGACCATGCAAAATGCCACCTTTAATCTGGTATTCGGGTTTGAGGATTATGCCGCCGATCTCGCTCCGAGTGAGGGAACATCGTGGAACGATCCGGATATGCCGCAGACCTGGGTAGGAAAATCGGGCGCGGTCGGACAAATTGCCTGGCAGGGTAGCTAGCACTTTAACCAGTGATCGGGTTCTAGCCATCGAAGCGAAGACTTCAAAGTGACTACCGGTATCGCCTTCGCGGATGTGGTGCGGCGAGACCGTGCCGTAGTGCTGATGTCCATTATTGCGCTGACTGCGCTGGCCTGGATTTACACGGCTTACCTCGCTGGTAATGCGGCGCAAATGTCTGGCTCGATGGCAATGCCGAACCTGGGGCATTGGGGGTTGACCGATTTCGGATTCATGTTCGTCATGTGGGCGATCATGATGGTTGCGATGATGCTGCCATCCGCCACGCCGATGATACTGTTGTTTGGCAGGATCGGGGAGCAGCGAAAATCCAAACGGCAACCGTTTGCTCCCACGATGACCTTCGTCGCCGGCTACCTGTTGGTCTGGGTTGGCTTCTCACTGGTTGCTACCGTTCTGAACTGGGGATTGCACGCCGGTGGACAGCTGTCCTCGATGATGGGATATACACCGCCCATTATCGGTGGCGCGATACTGATCGCTGCCGGTATGTTTCAGTGGACGCC
Organism: Gammaproteobacteria bacterium; assembly: GCA_027293245.1. Taxonomy (GTDB): domain Bacteria; phylum Pseudomonadota; class Gammaproteobacteria. The sequence goes on along the minus strand of JAPUFZ010000226.1, from coordinate 2,564 downwards.
GCTGAAGGCAGCGTGCCTCGAGCATTGCCGCTCGCCGATCAGCTTCCTGATGGCTCACTGGCATGAAGGGACAGTGGGTGCAATGCGAATGGGCCTGCATCACGGCGCCTACTGTCTTGGTTGCTGCTGGATGCTGATGGCACTGCTGTTCGTACTCGGTGTCATGAATCTCCCTTGGGTAGCGGTGTTAACGGTGATTGTGCTAGCGGAAAAAGCCTTGCCTCGCGGAATCTGGCTGAGTCGAATGCTGGGTGGTTTCTTAGTGATCTGGGGTAGCTGGTTGATCGTCATCGGCTAGAGTAGCTGAAACCGTTAAGTCCGCGGTATCCTGAAGGGAATGTAGTGTTACACTTAGCGGCTATTTCGAAGCGAATTCGGATTATTTAAGTCCGAGTCGCATACCGGAACGAATCAGCGAGCAGACACTCGGACACAACCCAACAGCCATGACCGCACCGCAATCCCTGAAGCCGATTGAGCCCGTGTCGCAGGCGACGCAAGTATACCGCTTCAGCTTCGACCCCGAATCGAAACAGGTGTCGGCGCTCTACCAGGGCATCACGCTCGCCGACAGCACCAATGTGATGCTACTGCAGGAAACTCGTATTGCCCGGGTTTGCTATTTCCCGCGCGAGGACGTACGCATGGACCTGTTCGAACGCAGCGATTTCGTCTCTTATTGCCCGTTCCGGGGTAATGCAAGCCACTACTCGCTGCGCGTCGGCGAAATTGCCGCCGATAATATCCTCTGGAGTTATGAAGACCCGTCTAAGGATGCCGCGGCTATCAAGGGCTACGTGGCTTTTTATCCGGACCAGGTGGATATACGCTACCCGGGTGAGAAATCCGCGCAGCCTGCAGGCCAATCATTATCGGCCTATGAAAATCCACTCCTGAACTGGGTGTTACAGGAAGCACCCGCGATTGCCTCGTCGCGTGAATTGACCGCCGCGTTTGCCAGGCAAATGCGCTCGGCACAAATTCCGTTGTGGCGGCTGTCAGTCAGCATCCGGATACTGCATCCCCAGGTGGCGGCCTTCACGCAGCACTGGCATAGCGTGACCGGTGAACTCGTCGAACTCGAACACGATTTTGAAATATTGCAATCCCCCGAGTATCTGAATAGTCCGCTGTTGCCGATTTTTGAAGGCGCCGGCGGTATCCGGCGTCGACTGGATATCAAGGAACCGCTACTCGATTTCGACCTACTCAAAGAACTGCATGCCGAGGGCGCCACCGATTATGTGGCCATGCCAATGCACTTTTCCGACGGTCAAATCAATGCGCTGACCATCAGTTCAAACCGCCCGGGAGGTTTCACCACCACTGACCTGGGCCATGTTTACGAAATACTCGCCGTGCTAGGTAGAATTTACGAGGTCCACGCGTTGCAATACAAGGCCGCCAGCCTGCTCGATATTTACCTCGGTCCGCATGCGGGCGAACGCGTGCTCAACGGACTGATCCGGCGCGGTGATGGTCAGGACATTCGCGCGGTGATCTGGTTTTGCGACCTGCGCGGTTCCACCTCGCTCGCACAGTCGATGTCGAGAGAAGAGTTTCTCGCTTGCCTGAATGATTTCTTCGATTGCGTGGCCGGGGCGGTGCTCGACCATGGTGGACAGATCCTCCGATTTATCGGCGACGCGGCGCTGGCAATCTTCCCAATTGAAGACGAATCCGATACTACCGGTCTACAGGCATCCTGCCAGCGCGCCATTGCGGCAGCGCGCGAGGCTTCGGCGCGAATGAAATCCTATAACGCCGGGCGCGTGAAGGTATCCGCACCCGAACTTGGCTACGGCATTGGATTGCACGTGGGCGAGGTAACCTACGGCAATATCGGCACCGGCAACCGGCTCGAATTTACCGTCATCGGTGAGGCTGCAAACCTGGCCGCTCGCATCGAATCACAGTGTAAGTTGCTCGGTGAACCGGTACTGCTTTCGGCAACTTTTGCGGCCTGTAATCCTGATCAAGTTGTATCGCTGGGCGAGCACCCATTACAGGGTATCGACGCGCCTGTTGAAATATTCGCGCTGCGTGATCCCGAATAAACCGCTCCAGGGAACTGTTCCCTATTAACAATCACTCTTTCTGATCCAGGCACATAGCCAGTAAATCTTCGAGTCCACACGGCTCGATTCCGAGTTCGGCGAACCCGGCCGCATCGGGGTCGACGATGTTGTCATGGCGCATTAGCTCGATCTGGTCGCGGGTCAGCGGCGGGTTGGGTAATACCGAGAGCAGGGCCGCCAGCAGCTGCCAGATCGCAAACGGAACTGGCAGCATTAATCGCTTTCGGTCCAGCTGTCGCACGATAGTTGACAGCAAGTCCCGGTAGGTCAAAATCTGCGCACCACCCAATTCATATATGTTTGCGCCTGGCTCATTGCCAGAAAAAATAGCTTCAATCGCTTTGGCGACGTCTTCGACATAGGCCGGTTGTAACCGGGTGGTGCCGTTTCCAAACAGCGGAATCAGCGGAAGCATGCGTACCATAACAGACAGGCTACCAAGAAACGCATCATTGCGGCCAAACAGTACGCTCGGCCTCAGAATAA
>JAPUFZ010000225.1 GCA_027293245.1 Gammaproteobacteria bacterium | reverse complement strand
TAATCGTTCAGGCCACGCTTAGTTTTTCCACCGCAATTCTGGATACTGCCGCACTGGGCTGTCTGGGCATGGGCGCCCAACCACCCACCCCGGAATGGGGGACACTGATCGCGGAAAATCGAGATCTTATGTTATCAGCACCCTGGACAGTCACATTTCCGGGACTGGCTATTTTGCTAGCCGTACTGGCAATCAACCTGATGGGCGACGGTTTGCGAGACGCCCTTGACCCGAAGATGAAAAGGTCATGAGTCTGCTCGAAATTCGCAACCTCTCGGTCGAATTCGAAACAGCCAGCGGCAGCTTTCGTGCTGTCGATGGGGTGGACCTGGATATCAGGGAAACAGACATACTGGCCGTCGTCGGCGAGTCCGGTTCAGGAAAATCGGTATCAATGTTAGCCGTGATGGGGCTATTACCCTGGACCGCAAATGTCACCGCCGACAAAATGGAATTCGAAGGACGTAACCTGCTGACAATTTCCAGTAAGGATCGGCGAAAAATTATTGGCCGGGACATATCGATGATTTTTCAGGAACCCATGAGTAGCCTGAATCCCTGTTTTACGGTTGGTTTTCAAATTGGCGAAACCCTGAAAGAGCATCTTGGCCTGAATCGCAACGAACGCAAAAAACGCTGTATTGAACTACTCGACCTGGTCGGAATCCCGGCGCCGGAGGAGCGTCTAAAAGCCTTTCCGCACCAGTTGTCCGGAGGCATGAGCCAACGAATAATGATCGCCATGGCAATTGCCTGTAATCCAAAATTACTCATTGCGGATGAACCTACCACCGCACTTGATGTCACCATTCAGGCGCAAATCATCGACCTCCTGGTCAACTTGCAAAATGAGAAGGGTATGGCATTGGTGCTGATCACACACGACATGGGCGTTGTTGCCGAAACCGCCAAAAAGGTTATCGTCATGTATGCCGGTCAACAGGTTGAACAGCAGGAAGTGAAAGGCCTGTTCGAAACCCCGCACCACCCTTATACCAATGCGCTGCTGAATGCGTTGCCGGAAAGATCCCTTGGTATGGATCGATTACCGACCATTGAGGGGATCGTACCCGGCGCCGGCGACAGACCAGATGGCTGCCTGTTTTCACCACGATGCGAGTTTGTACAGGAAGACTGCAAGGCCAGTGTTCCGTCCCTGATAAGCACCGGGGTCAATGCATTGCGCTGTTTCCATCCGGTTGATCTTGAGGGCCGGGCAAAATGATTGCGGCAATTGAAGGCCACAACCTTAAACGTTATTACACGGTCAAGGGCAGTGGGATATTTGCCAGGCCATTGACGCTTAAGGCATTGGATGGGGCGAGTTTTTCTCTCGAATCAGGCAAAACCCTGGCTATCGTAGGAGAGTCGGGTTGTGGGAAAACCACCCAGGCCAGGCTCGCCACAATGATCGAGAAGCCAACTGAAGGTAATATTATTATTAGCGGCACAGATCCCCATGCCAATGACGGCGCTGACCTTCCCCGACTGCGTCGGGACGTACAGATTATTTTTCAAAATCCGTATGGCTCATTGAATCCACGCAAAAAGGTGGGCGTCATCCTTGAAGAACCAGTGGTTATAAATCTTAAGCTACCCGCCGGCGAGCGTCGCGAACTGGCGGAGTCGATGCTGGCTAAAGTTGGATTACGGCCCGAACATTATGATCGCTACCCGCATATGTTTTCAGGCGGTCAGCGGCAACGAATCGCTATCGCCCGGGCCCTGATGTTGAAGCCGAAAATTCTGATAGCGGACGAGCCGGTTTCGGCACTGGATATTTCGATTCAGGCACAAGTCCTTAATATCCTCATGGACCTGCAGGAAGAAATGAATTTGGCGTTGGTATTTATTTCACACGACCTGAGTGTGGTGCGTCGTATCGCTGACCAGATAATGGTCATGTATCTTGGAAAAGTGGTCGAACAGGGTGACGCAGAAACAATTTTCAATAATCCGTCGCACCCTTATACCCAGGCTTTACTGGGTGCAACACCTGCTGTGGATCCCAAACTCCGTCGTCAACGGGTGAAACTAACCGGTGAACTGCCGTCACCTCTCAATCCACCAACAGGGTGTGCGTTTCATACCAGGTGCCGTTTTGTACAGGAAAAATGTGGCGCCACTGCTCCAAAGTTAGAAATGCAGTTTGGCCGACAAGTGGCCTGTCACTATGCTGAAACTGCTATGGAAACATAGTCAGGCGGTAAAAAACCGCATCATCCATTGTGCCCAGATGTGCGAATCGGGTGCTCCGCTGCCGATAAATATCCTCGCTCTTTCCACTTCTTCCGCCGGCATATTATCCTCCGTTGCGGCGAGGAAGTTGTTCATCGCCCGCAAGGGCTGTTCTGGATGCCCCTGCAGACTCAGTATGTTGTCACCCAGGGTGTAGGCATAATATGGGTAGGTATCGGTATTAGCGAAACTCTGCGCATTTGCCGGCAGCCGGGTCACCCGTTCCTGGTTGAAATGATAGATCCCGGTATTAGTTTTGCCTGGCTGCATCCAGTCATATTGCCGGGTAATATTCAATACATAGTTGCCGATAACCCAGCCCTGTTCGTTTTTGCCGACTTCACCGCCAAAGGTTTTAGCCACCAGTTGATGTCCAAAGCAGGAGGCGACGATGCGCTTGCTGGTTTTATTTATATCCACCAACAACTGCGATAATTGCTGAATCCAGTCATGATCGTCGTGGACACTAGCCGGGCTACCGGTAAACAGGAAGCCATCATAATCGTTTATTAAATCCGGAAACTCGTGCCTGCAAACAAAGTAAATATCGAAAACCGCCTGCGAATTTACTGGCGCCAGTAAATCTATAAATTTTTGCGCGTCGGTGATACCTTCATCGTCAGCCCAGTAGGACTCGGGTACCGCATCGAGAATCGCGATTTTGACCGGTTTATCTAACACTTGTAAAATCCTCAAAATTCTAATCTTTTTCAGAGGTTCCTAACTTATCATTTCCTCAATTTGGGTTACAATTATATTTTGCATTGACATTTGAGCCCT
>JAPUFZ010000224.1 GCA_027293245.1 Gammaproteobacteria bacterium | reverse complement strand
GTGTCGCTAATCGCCGTGTTGCTTTTAGCCGTATTCGCGACAAAGCGGCGGTCAGCAAGTTATTCGCTGATCTTGGCCCACGCTATAAGGAACGACCTGGTGGTTATCTGCGTATTCTTAAATGTGGATTTCGCACCGGTGACAAGGCGCCGATGGCCTAGGTCGAACTGGTCGATCGACCCGAGATCGAAGAAGAATAGTTCTCGTTTTAGAGCCGAGTAAAAAGCCAGCCATCGTGCTGGCTTTTTAATGTCTGCGGCGTAATGGCCGCGCTCCGGTGCGCCGGACCGGCACCTCCATGTGCTACGCGGCACCGGCATTTCACCGAATGACTGAACTCAACCTCCAATCAGGCTTAATAGCTCATCGCGTTTCTGTTCCATCAAAGCGTAGTCCGCGCGGGTTTCCAGGGTCATCCTAAGCACTGGTTCGGTATTAGAGGCGCGCAGGTTAAATCGCCAGTTGCCAAAATCCATGCTCAGGCCGTCTATTTCGTCGAGTTCATGTTTTTGGTTTATATAATGTGATTTTACCGATTCGATGATGGAAGCCGGATGGTCTGCGGCGACGTTAATTTCTCCAGAGACCGGGAATTTCTCGATTCTTTGGTCGACCAGTTCGGCCAGCGATTTGTCCTGATCGCTCATTATTTGAGCCAGTAAAAGCCAGGGAATCATGCCACTGTCACAGTAACCAAAGTCGCGAAAATAGTGGTGCGCGCTCATTTCTCCACCGTAGATAGCGTTGACCTCGCGCATGGTTTCCTTGATGAAAGCGTGTCCTGCCTTGCTTTGTACTGGCTTGCCGTTATTTTGGTCCACCAGTTCCAAGGTATTCCAGACCAGGCGTGGGTCATGCACGACAAGCTCACCCGGATGGTTGCGCAGTAGTTGGGCAGCCAGCAAGCCAACAATATAATAGCCTTCGATAAAACGACCGTTGGCATCGAAGAAAAAGCAGCGATCGAAGTCCCCGTCCCAGGCAATTCCAAAATCAGCCCCGTGTTGACGGATTGCCTCGATGGTAGCGACTCTGCCCCCGGGTAGTAATGGGTTGGGAACACCATTGGGAAAATTGCCATCGGCTTCATGCTGTACCTTGATGAACTCAAACGGTAAGTGTGGTTCCAGAAAATCGATGGTAGGGCCAGATACACCGTTACCGGAATTGGCGACGATTTTGAATGGTTTTAAGGTCTTGATGTTAGACAGGTAGCCTAGTAGATGATTTATATAGGCGCTTGTCAGGTCGGTCGGAATGAGTTGCCCGGTTTTTGTTGAAGGGCTAAACGAGGCAATTTCGGCAATCCGACGAATCTCTTCCAGGCCACTGTCGGCACTGATTGGGCGCGCATCGTGGCGAACGAATTTAAAGCCGTTATAGTCGACCGGGTTGTGACTGGCGGTGATCATGATGCCACCATCCAGATGCTTGTGAAATGCGGCGAAATAGACTGCCTCGGTGCCGCAAAGGCCGAGATCCAGCACGTCGACACCGCTGTCCATCAAACCCCGGGACAGGGCATCGAATAGATTATCGCTACTGAGCCTGGCGTCGCGTCCAACCGCTACCTGAGCGGGTTGAATAAACTCTGCGTAGGCGCGTCCGACCCGGTAAGCGATATCTTCATTGAGTTCGTCGGGTACCCTGCCACGCGCATCGTAGGCCTTAAAACAGGTGATTTCCTGTGTCATCATATTTTTCTCAATAGTGGTGAAATGCCCTTCGGTTATTGCATTCTACTCGTACTAGATTCCGTAGCACACAATAACCAACGGGCATTGCGCAGGAGGTTAATTCGACTATGCGGATACCGGCTCAGGCTCAACAGTCTGTTTTTGTGATTCTAGCATGGCTTTAAGGTAATGGCCGGTATAGGAGCGAGCAACTTTCGCCACCTGCTCGGGAGTTCCGCTGGCGATGATTTCACCGCCCTTGTCGCCGCCTTCGGGGCCGAGATCAATGATCCAGTCCGCGGTTTTAATAACGTGCATATTGTGTTCAATCACAACGATGGTGTTGCCGTGATCACGCAACCGGTGCAATACACTGAGTAGTTGCTCGATGTCATGAAAATGCAGGCCAGTGGTAGGTTCATCGAGGATATACAGTGTACTACCGGTATCACGTTTCGATAATTCACGCGCGAGTTTAATACGCTGCGCTTCGCCGCCGGACAGAGTTGTCGCATTCTGACCCAGAGTAATGTAACTCAGGCCAACGTCCATCAGCGTATCCAGCTTTCGTTTCAATACCGGTATCGCACTGAAAAATACGGTCGCGTCCTCGACCGTCATTTCCAGTACCTGGTGGATATTTTTTCCCTTGAAAAGAATATCCAGAGTTTCTCGATTATAGCGTTTACCTTTGCATATATCGCAGGTGACATAGACATCGGGCAGGAAATGCATTTCAACTTTAGTCACGCCATCGCCCTGACAGGCCTCGCATCGGCCGCCTTTTACATTAAAACTGAACCGGCCGGGCTTATAGCCGCGAGACCTGGATTCCTGGGTACCGGAATAAATTTCCCGGATTGGAGTAAACAAACCAGTATAGGTGGCAGGATTAGAGCGTGGAGTCCGCCCTATCGGGC
>JAPUFZ010000223.1 GCA_027293245.1 Gammaproteobacteria bacterium | reverse complement strand
GACGGAGAATTACCTCTGGTTTTGGTGATGGCCGATTCGCGAGCTATACAAAATCCCATGCCGGGCGAACCCTCCAGGCACTTGTTGCTCGAAGCGACCACCGCATCGAATACGATCTCATTTACATCCAGTGGCAGTGCGCCAAAAGCGCTCATGGCGTCGATTAAAAGACCGCGTTGATGCCTGGCGACAATTTCGGAAATTTTCCGAATCGGGTTGAGAATGCCGGTCGTGGTCTCACAATACACCATAACCACTTGACTGATGTCCGGGTTTTTGGCCAGAGTTTTGTCTAGCTCTTCGGTATTGTTCGGAACGTCTTCGAGTGATTCCTGGATCAGGTAATCGCGTTTATAGTAATCACAGATTTTGGCAATGCGATGTCCGTAGGCACCGTTGATCAGAATCAGCAGTTTTCCGTCTGCCGGCACGAAACAACCGATCATCGCCTCGACGACGAAGGTGCCACTGCCCTGTAACGGCACACAGACATGCGTGTCCGCGCCATTGACGATATCCACCAGCCGATCCAGTATGCGCGCGTTGATTTCAATGAAAGTGCTATCCCGCGATCCGTAGTCATGCAACATTGCCTGCTTCACGGTTGCTGAAGTGGTGAGCGGGCCGGGCGTCAATAAGTAGGGGTCACCGGTCGGTGAACTGGCAATATCTGTTTCGCTGGCAATGCTGATCATAATAAGTAGTCTCGGTAGCGGGTGTTTTGGTTTGCCATTTATACCGTTATTAAATAGTATCTATCCAATCGATATTACTAATGCTTTAAATAGGCCATGCCAATATCACACGCCCACCTACGTTCGTTTCATGCGGTAGCGACCCATGGCAGTTTTACCCGCGCGGCTGAATTTCTACATATTACCCAGCCAACCCTGTCGGGCCAGGTCAAAGAGCTCGAAGAACGCTATGGCATCAAACTGTTTTTACGCCATGGTCGGCGCATCGAATTGACCGATTTGGGCACCTCGGCCTACGCGATTACGCGCCATTTATTTCGCTATGAAGAGGAAGTCGAACAACTACTGCAGTCGGCGCGGGCACTGACTACCGGGAAACTGCGGGTTGCAGCCGACTCGCCCTATATTATTACGCCGTTGCTGGCACAATTTCAGCGACTTTACCCGGGCATTCAAATTTCGATTCAGTACGGCAATTCCGAACAGCTCATGACCTGGATTACCTCCAGGCGTTGTGATGTCGCCTTCCTGCCCAATATACCGCAGAGTGACGATCGACTATTTTCTATCCCACTGGTACCCGATAACCTGGTGGTGTTTGTCAGTCAGGATCACGCCTGGGCCGATCGTCATTCGGTTAGCATGGAGGAATTGACTAACCAGCGAATTATACTGCGGGAAAAGGGTTCGCGGACCCGCTCGATATTTGAAGATGCGGTCAGGCAGTCCGGTTTAAAACTCAAGGACGTAATGGAAATCAGCGGGCGTGAAGGTGTGCGTGAAGCAGTCGCGGCCGGATTTGGTGTTGGCATCGTTGCCGAAAACGAGTTAGGAGCCGATTCACGACTCAGTTCGCTGCGCGTCAGCGACGCCGAGTTAATTCACGCCGAGTATGTTACCTGCCTGCGAGAACATCGGGCACTACGAGTCACTGACGCATTCCTTGGAATGATACTGTCGAGCCAACCATCAGCGACTTAACTTCTATAGGTTAAATCGATATTAAACATCTATAATATCGATTTAACCTGATGCAAACATTCAGGGTATAGTGCCGCCTCCTGACCATTAACCCTGGATTAGCATCATTCATGAGTTCCAATAAATCAACAGTCAGCGTCAACGGACGCAATTATCTCTGGCCCGATAAACCCCTGGTGGTTGTTTGTATCGATGGCTCGGAACCGGCCTATATTGAACAGGCTATTGCAGCAGGCGTCATGCCCTGGATGAAAAAAATCGTCGAGCAGCAAGGCACCGATTTGCGCGCCCATTGCGTGGTGCCGAGTTTTACCAATCCCAACAATATTTCTATCGTCACCGGCGTACCGCCCGTGGTACACGGTATCTGCGGTAACTTTTACTATGATCGGGAAAATGATCGCGAAGTCATGATGAACGAACCCGAACTGCTGCGCACACCAACTATCTTTAAGGCATTTCAGGATGCCGGTGCAAAGATAGCGGTCATTACAGCCAAGGATAAATTGCGCCGCTTACTGGGCAACGAACTCAGGCTTGGGGCCGGCGGAGCCATTTGCTTTTCGTCTGAGAAGTCTGACCAGGTCAGCCTCGAACAAAACGGCATCGACAACGTCCTCGATATGGTCGGCATGCAAGTACCCTCGGTCTACAGTGCCGAGCTCTCGGAATTAATATTCGCCGCGGGCGTAAAACTGATGGAAACCGTGCGTCCCGATTTGATGTACCTCTCGACAACCGATTATATCCAGCACAAATTCGCACCTGGCAGTGAGGGCGCCAATTCATTCTACGCGATGATGGATGGCTACTGGGCTCAACTAGATGCCCTCGGCGCTGTGGTTGCACTGACCGCAGATCATGGCATGAACGCCAAGCACAATGAGGCTGGTGAGCCAAATATCATTTATCTACAGGACGAAATGGATCGAATCACATCCCCCGGCGCCACCCGGGTGATCTTGCCGATCACTGATCCCTACGTCGTACATCATGGTGCGCTCGGGTCTTATGCCACCGTTTATTTGCCCGACGATGCAGATATAGAAAGCCTTAAAGCCGAGTTGTCGGCAATAGATGGGATCGAGCAGGTTTATGACAATGCGGAAGGCTGTGAGCGCTTCGAACTGGCCAATGACCGCATGGGCGATCTTATTCTCGTATCCAGCCAGGATACGGTCATAGGTACCACGGCTGCCCGGCACGATTTATCCGGACTGGAGGTGCCACTGAGATCTCACGGTGGTTTAACCGAACAGCAGGTGCCGTTGATTTTCAGCCGGCCCGTTACCGGCCTGGAAAATTACCAGCAACTTCGAAATTTCGATATCTTTAATATCGCACTCAACCACGCGATTCACTAACCGACCAGGTGACACATGCCTAATACCAATTTAGCTATAGCAGAAGACCCAACGCCAGTAAGACACGAAAAAATGCGCATAGCCGGCCAAAAGGTCGATGGCGATAGTGGCAAACTGGTTGAAGTATTCAACCCGTACAATGGCGACCTGGTCGGCACAGTACCGCGTGCCAGCCGTGAACAGGTCGCCGCTGCATTCGATATTGCCGCCAGTTACAAGCCAAAACTTACCCGCTACGAGCGCCAGCAAATTTTACTTAAAACTGCTGATATCATCGTCTCACGAAAACAGGAAATTTCGGATTTGATTACAGCCGAGTGTGGCCTGAGCAAGAAAGACAGCCTCTACGAAGTGGGTCGGGCATTCGATGTGTTTAGTCTCGCGGGTCAGTTGTGCATTAAGGACGACGGGCAGATCTTTTCCTGCGACCTGACCCCGCATGGCAAGCAACGTAAAATTTTCACCCAGCGTGAACCACTCAATACGATT
>JAPUFZ010000222.1 GCA_027293245.1 Gammaproteobacteria bacterium | reverse complement strand
GGTCACTCATCTGAAATAGATTGCACGAAAAATTCGCGTGATTATAACGAACTACACATTCCTTTTCAGAATAGATTGGGAAAAGCCTGTGTCGTATTTTCCAAACCACTTGATGATTTTGGCCCATGGCCTGTTGTGTTCTTTTGCCAAGTAGGTGATGATGCGAACCACAATTTTTCCCGCCTGAATCTATGATATATGTCTTCAAACAGTGGCTCGTATCCGTCAAGCATTATGCGCTGATGTGCTTGCTGTTATCTGGCCCGGATCGCCTGGTCGTCAACTTACCCAACATCTTGCTGAGTCTGTTTTGTTACTGTCTTATTGGCTTTGCACTGGTCGATGAGCAGCGAAGCTACTTAACCATCATTATGCAAATCGCGCTCGAACTCTCGCTCCTGGCACTGGTGAGCTACATCGGATTGAGGGGGGGGAATTTACTCTCGCGATTGCCACAAACCTTTTCCGCGTTACTCGGTGTGAATATAATCATCAGTGTCGTTAGTATTCCTGTTTACAGGCTTTTGACACAGGATTTTAATTCCCAGGGTGAACCGAACAGCACAGCACTAAATATTACTATGGCGGTTATATTCTGGAACCTGGCTGTGATGTCGCAGATCTTTAAACAGGCTTTCAACATTAATACCCTGCCATCAGCTTTGATATCGTTTATTTATTTTCTGGTTTTCCAATTCATGGTTTTCTGGTTTTTCTAAGAGTGATTAAGGAGCCTGCTTAATTTGAAAATATATATTCTCGGTATCTGCGGTACTTTCATGGCTGGCATCGCCCTGCTCGCGCGCGAACTCGGTATCGACGTAGCTGGTTCTGATGCCGAGGTTTATCCACCCATGAGTACTCAGCTTAGTGATGCGGGCATTGAGTTACACGACGGTTATACAGCCGACAGCCTGCCCGACAATACCAGCGTTTTTATCATTGGTAATGTGATTACCCGTGGCAACCCGCAGTTCGAGTACATCCTCGACAATAATCTGCCCTATATTTCCGGCCCCCAGTGGCTATATGAAAACGTACTAAAGGACCGCTGGGTACTCGCCGTGGCTGGAACGCATGGAAAAACTACTACCAGCAGTATGCTCGCCTGGATTTTGCATAGCAGCGGTTTAAATCCTGGGTATCTCATAGGTGGCGTCGGTAAAAACCTGACTCAATCCGCACAGCTGGGGCAGGGCCCATTTTTCATCATTGAAGCCGACGAATATGACACCGCACTTTTTGATAAACGATCAAAATTTGTTCACTACCATCCACAAACCCTGATTCTCAATAATCTCGAATTTGATCACGCTGACATTTTCGACGATCTGGCTGCGATCCAACGTCAATTTCATCACCTGATACGCATGATGCCGGCCAGAGGTCTGATAATTCACAACAGCGACTGTCCAGCACTCGATCAGGTAATAGCGATGGGGTGCTGGACCGAATGCCTGAGTTTCGCTGCTGAAGATAGCACAGCAGATTTCAGCATCAATGAAAACAACCAGTTAACTGATCGCAACAGGGATCAACAATATGACCTTGAACTGGCCCAGTCCGGCCTGTTCAATAGCATGAATGCAGCCGCAGCTGCATTGGCCGCCCGGCACGCGGGTGTACCCCTGCCTGTATCGATCGAATCGCTAAAAGATTTCGAGGGCGTTAAACGGCGCCAGGAAATCATCGCCGAAATCGATGGCGTGCGAATCATTGACGACTTTGCTCACCACCCGACCGCAATCGAACTCACTTTAAACACGCTCAAGGCGAATACCCGGGGTCGTCTATATGCTGTTATCGAACTACGCTCAAATACCATGAAGATGGGCATATTTACGAAAAGTCTCATGCAATCCATAGCCTCGGCTGATGAGGTTTTACTATGCGAAAATCAGGCGCTTCAATGGGATATACATGCAATAGCCGAAACAGCGTCTACACTATTATTGATAAAACCAAATATCAATCAGGTGATAAGTCACCTGGTGAAAAATACCCAACCCGGTGATCAAATCGTTATCATGAGCAATGGAGGCTTCGATAACTTACGCCAGCGACTGATAAACGCCATGCAATCCAGACAGTAGTATGAATAGTAAATCAAGTAAACGCCCCTCTAAGATCGCCAAATATGAGATCAAGCGCCGTATCGGGCGTGGTTCCATGGGCGTCGTTTACGAAGCTTTCGATCCCTTTGTGCAACGTACAGTCGCGATCAAGGTCGCCCACTCCCAGGAAGACCAGGACCCAGCTATTACACAAAAGGCACGCGAGGGCTTCTTTGCCGAAGTCTATAGTGCCGGAAGAATGCAACATCCCTCGGTGATTAGTGTTTACGACGCCGGCCAGGAAGATGACTACAACTACATCGTCATGGAGTACGTCGACGGCGTTACATTGCAGGACTATGTCGTCGGCGATAAATCATTAACCCCGAACCAGGTAGTGGATGTCATTTACCAGTGCGCCAAGGGGCTCGACTATGTACACCGCCAGGGTGTGATTCACCGCGATCTCAAACCCGGTAACATCATGTTGAGCAGTGATGGCGAAGTGAAAATCATGGATTTTAGTATTGCCCATATCGATATTGGTACCGGAACACACGAAGGTGATATCCTGGGTTCACCCATGTATATGCCCCCCGAACAGGTAACGGTGGAGAAACGCCTGGTAGCACAATCTGACATCTATTCACTGGGTGCTTCGATGTACGCGCTATTGGCGAAAAAGACACCGTATAAGGCCAGCAATATTGACTCACTGATCTACCAGATTGCTAACCTGGAGCCAGAAGCACTAGAGGAAATTAATCCTGATATTCCCGAACATGTCATCAAAATCGTTAGCAAGGCGATGAATAAAATAATTTACGACCGTCACGAATCGGCTCAGGAACTGGCCGAGGAACTGGGTCACTCATTTGGACGTTTGCGCCAGGTCGGTGATCGCATCGATATGCAGGAACAATGGACTGCCCTGCGCCATCTGAATTTTTTTAAGGATTTTAACGACGCTCAAATCACCGAAGTCGTGGAAGCCAGCGAATGGGACGATTTCGAAAAAGGCGAGGTGATCGTCAAAGAGGGTGATAAGGAAACCTCCTTCTTCATCGTTATCAAGGGAGGAGTCGAGGTATTCAAAAAAGACCGGGTAATCGGCACAATGAAGCAGGGAGACTGTTTCGGTGAAATTGCATTTATTACCAAAAAACCGCGTGGCGCCACCATCATAGCGCGCACCAATGTAACCTTGATGAGCGTCAGTACTTCGTTAATGGAACAGGCATCGCTTGAAACCCAGTTACAATACTACCGTATATTCCTCGAAAATCTGGTTTTGAGATTATCGCAAACAACGGAAAAACTGGTCGAGTCCAAAAAGTGATTTTTAAACCATGAGTCTAAAGACTCTGACAATAGCGATGACCGGGGCCTCGGGAGCTCCTTATACCCTCCGCCTGCTACAGGTTTGCCTGCAAACCGATATCCATATCCAGTTTATATGTTCCCAGCCGGGACAAATTGTGCTCGGTATGGAATCAGATTTAAAGCTAACCGGTTCACCGCAAAGAATGCAGCAGCAATTGGCGACCTGGTTCAATACCGACTCCTCCCGCCTCAGCGTGTTCGCAAAGGATCAGTGGACCTCGCCAACGGCGAGTGGTTCATCAGTTGCCGATGCGATGGTAGTCTGCCCCTGCACCATGGGAACGCTGGCTTCAATCGCCACCGGTACCAGCGACAACCTGATACACCGCGCCGCTGACGTAATCATCAAGGAACGTAAAAAACTGATTTTGGTGCCCCGTGAAACTCCTTTTTCGAGCATCCATCTTGAAAATATGCTCAAATTATCGAATCTCGGTGTCGTTATATTGCCGCCCAACCCTGGATTTTACCAGGGTGTCACCAAGGTCAGCGAACTAGTTGATTTTGTTGTCGCCAGAATTCTTGACCAACTGGGAATTGAAAACGAAATTTCACCCCGCTGGGCTAGCCCCCGTCAACCCAGTAGCGGATAATAACCTAATCATCACAGCCACTAAATTCGCATGGCCGAACTGCCTCTTTTTCCACTCAAGACAGTATTGCTACCCGGTAATACGCTATCACTGAAGATATTCGAGCCACGATATCTCGACATGATTGCCCAGTGCATGCGCGAGGATTCCAGTTTCGGCATCGTCCTTATATTTAAAGGCGAAGAAACCCTGAGCGATACCGATATTCACTCGATCGGCACGACTGCGAGAATAAGCGACTGGCAGGACCGGGCCGACGGTTTGCTCGGAATTACCGTGCTGGGGCTAGAACGCTTCGAAATCATATCGACCCATATACTGGAGAATGGCCTGACCATGGCCAAATTCAATGTCCTCGATGAAATCGATAAAACCGAAATCCCCGAGCAGTTTAATTATATGCAGGAATTGCTCGATCACATCAGCGCACAGGAAGGTAAGACACCGGGCGAAAACCAGAGCTTTGCCGAAATGATGTACCAGTTAATCTACCTGTTACCACTGGATACCAACCTCAAGCAACGCATGCTTGAAATTCCTCTTTGCAGCGATCGTGCCCTGATCCTGCATGCCGAATTAATTCGCCTCGGCGTCATCCAATATATCAAGCCTGATGTAGTGTTTGAAAAATAATGGGGTTCCCATAGGTAAAAATTGAAACTAAACTGGAGGCAGTGTATATCGAGAGGACTTAACCAAATGAACAAGTTATTCATTGTAGGATTGCTATCTCTACTCGTTCTACCGGTTCAGGCGGCCGAATTAGCCGGTGTTTCGATCAAGGATCAGGTCACGGCCGGGAATGGCGAAATACTGGTGCTCAACGGTATCGGTCTGCGCGAAAAATTCTGGATCGATGTCTATGTCGGTTCACTCTACCTGGTAAATAAATCCTCTAGCGTCGCTGAAATCCTGTCTGCCCCAAACGCCAGTCGAATACAAATGGACTTCGTCCACAAAGAGGTAGCCAGTGAAAAATTAATCAAGGCCTGGAATGAGGGTTTTGAGAAAAATCAGTCCAGCGCAATCCTCGCAACTCTGCAAGATCGGATAGACCGGTTCAACAGTTTTTTCAATCAAAATGCGCTAGCCAAAGATCAGTATATTTTTGACTATATTCCAGACAAGGGTACAACAGTTATTAAAAACAATACCGTGCTCGGCCTTATCCCCGGACAAGATTTTAAAAATGCACTACTGGAAATCTGGCTCGGTAACTTCCCCGCCGACAAGAGCCTGAAGCGCGGCCTACTGGGCCTGAAATAAAAGCCCAGATTTTAAGGAAATTTGAATCTCGCCAAGGCGCCAAGAGCGCAAAGGTTTTTTTGGGTTTAATTCAAATAGACTGGTTCTTCCCACCATTATTTTCATCTTTACCTTTGCGTGCTTGGCGCCTTTGCGAGAGCAAGATCGATTAAAGATTGGCTAGTACCCGTACCGCACTATCGATGGTCTGCTGAATATGTGCATCGCTATGCGCAGAACTGACAAAACCCGCCTCGAAAGCAGACGGTGCCAGAT
>JAPUFZ010000221.1 GCA_027293245.1 Gammaproteobacteria bacterium | reverse complement strand
ATTATTAAAGAGCTTCACCCTGATCATGGTATTCTTGGCGAAGAGTATGGACCTAGCGCGGCGCATCGCGAGTTCGTCTGGGTGATCGACCCAATAGACGGTACTTTGCCGTTTCTGGCTGGCTTTCCGGTATTTGGAACCCTGCTTGCCCTGTTGCATCACGGTGCGCCGGTGCTTGGGGTTATTGACATGCCAATCACCCGGGAGCTCTGGCTTGGCTGCAAAAACCTGCCGACTACGCACAACGGTAAAGCTGTCAGAACCCGGAGCTGCGAAAATTTAGCCTCGGCTTTGTTGTCAACGAGCAACCCTGATTTCTACGATGTAAACTCGCTTCCCGCACTAAAACGGATGCAACAGGCGACCAGACTCAATATCTACGGGGGCAGCTGCATGGCCTACGGCCAAATTGCCTCAGGCAGAATCGATGTCGGCGTGGACGTTCAATTTGACATCCATGATTACCTGCCCCTGGTGCCGATTATTACCGGCGCCGGCGGCATCGTAACCGACTGGAATGGTAATTCCTTAGACATGAATTCAGGTGATCGCTTCATAGCAGCGGGAGATGCGAGAACGCATGCCGAGGCGTTGAAAGTCTTGAGTCAAACCTGAAGTTGTCTATTAATATTTAAGCGTAGCGAGCGACCGAGCCATGGGAAACCTGGTGAAAAACATCATTACCGCTAATGGGCGGATCAAGGCCGTCGATGGTGGTGTGCGGCGGACGCCATTGGACATTTCAGGAATATTCAGCGAGCGCACCGGTACGCGTTTCCTGCTGAAGGGCGAGCATCTGCAACGCACCGGTTCTTTTAAGATGCGCGGGGCCATGAACAAGGTCCTGTGCCTCGATGAAGCAGATCGAAAACTGGGGGTCATTACCGCTTCGTCGGGTAATCACGGCATGGCCACCACCCAGGCAGCGCTGGTAGCGGGACTCGAAGTCACTATTTATTTGCCGGAAACCGTGCCTGCGCCCAAACTCGCAACCATGAAGCGGCTGGGTGCGAAAACGATCCTGGTTCCGGGCAACGGTGTCATGGCGGAAATTAACGGACGCGCGGCCGCCGAGCAAGCAGGAAAGGTTTTTGTTTCACCCTACTCGGACCTCGATATCATCGCCGGACAGGGAACGATCGGGCTGGAATTGGCCGAACAATGTCCTGATCTGTCGGCCGTCTATATCTGCGTCGGCGGCGGCGGGCTGATCTCCGGGATTGGAAGCTACCTGAAAGCGCAGCTACCCGGTGTAGATATTATCGGCTGCTGGCCTGAAAACGCGCAGGCCATGCTGCTTTGCATGGAAAAAGGGGAAATCTATGATACGCCTGAAACCAGAACCCTGTCCGAAGCGTCGGCCGGTGGTGTTGAACAGGGGGCCATCACCTTGCCAATATGCCAGCAGGTCATAGACCGCCAAATATTAATTAGTGAAGCTGAGATTGCCGGCGCTATTCGCGATATGGCTATAGATGAAAACTTCATTATCGAAGGGGCGGCAGGTGTGGCCCTTGCTGCTGGTCTCAAGGATGCGAGCAACTATAAAGGCCGGAGCATCGCGGTGGTGGTCTGTGGTCGTAACATCGCAATAGACACTTTCCGCTCGGTTTTGAGTGAGTCGAATGGAACAGAGCGAGTAAGCGGATCTCAACGCAATTTGGGGTAGAAAATATATACCGTGGATCGGGCTTGGTTTGGCTTGTCAAACCCGCTTTTATCCGCTAGTATTCGCGCCCTTTGTTAGAGAAGTCATCGCTCTTTGAGCAGCTCAGCGGGAACTTGTATGAAAACCTATAGCGCCAACCCGGAAACCGTCAAACGCGAGTGGTTTGTAATCGATGCCACCGACAAGGTACTGGGTCGTTTATCGACTGAAATAGCCCGTCGCCTGCGTGGCAAGCACAAACCTGAATATACGCCGCATGTCGACACTGGCGACTATATCGTGGTGATCAATGCCGAGAAGGTACGGGTGACCGGTAATAAGGAAACTGACAAGATGTATCACCATCATACCGGCTATATTGGTAACCTGAAGTCGGTAAATCTGGCGACTATGCGTAAAAATCATCCGGATAGAATTATCAATCATTCGGTCAAAGGTATGCTACCGAAGAATTCACTTGGGCGAGCCATGTTCAAAAAACTAAAGGTTTATGCGGGCAGTTCCCACGCACATGCAGCACAACAGGCCAAACTCCTGAAAATTTAAGAGATCGAATCATGGCAGTTGAACAATATTACGGTACCGGTCGTCGCAAGAGCTCCGCAGCAAGAGTTTATTTAAAATCCGGCGGCGGTGCGATCACCATTAACAATAGAAGTATTGATGATTACTTCGGTCGCGAAACTTCCAGAATGGTCGTGCGTCAACCATTGCATACAGTCGATTTGCTGAATAAATTCGACATTAATGTCAGTGTTTCAGGTGGAGGACCCAGCGGCCAGGCTGGTGCAATCAGATTGGGTATCACCCGCGCTTTATTGCAATACGATGAATCGTTTCGTGAGTCATTGCGCAAGGAAGGTTTCGTAACCCGTGATGCCAGGTCGGTTGAGCGCAAGAAAGTAGGCCTGCGCAAAGCGCGGCGTGGAGTTCAATTCTCCAAGCGTTAGTATCAACGCAATCAGCTATTAAAAAGCCCGCTAACAGCGGGCTTTTTCGTTTCGGAGGTTCCCTGTAATTCTGCGTACCCCGTCATCACCACCGAGTAACAGTACATCGGCGCCACGATGGGCAAATAGCCCGACGCAAACTACGCCGGTAATCTGGTTAATCCGGGTCTCCAGTGCCTGTGCATCGGTTATTTCCAGGCCGTGAATATCGAGAATAATATTGCCATTGTCGGTGATGAAATCTTGTCGCCACCGGGCACTGCCACCCAGTTTTTCGAGTTTCTGTGTGACCAGTTTTCGAGCCATCGGAATCACCTCCACGGGAAGTGGAAATTTACCAAGTGTTTCAACCAGCTTGCTATCGTCGGCGATACAGATAAATTGATCACTGGCGGCAGCGATAATTTTTTCACGCGTGAGCGCACCACCACCACCCTTGACTAAATGCAACTCATGGTTTGATTCGTCGGTACCATCAACATAAATCGACAGACAATCCGAATTGTTCAAATCGATTACGCTAATACCCCATTTTTTCAACCGTTCGCTAGAAGCTTCAGAACTGGATACAGCGGCCCTGATTTCTCCGGGCATTTTTTCGGCTAACAGATCTATAAAATGGTTCACTGTAGAACCCGTGCCGACGCCGATAACTGAACCTGGTTTGACGTAATCCAGGGCGGCTTGTGCCGAGATTCTTTTTTTATCTTCGGAATTCATAACAATATCTTAACCGGCATTTATTGAAGATTTGGCGCATATTAGCGA
>JAPUFZ010000220.1 GCA_027293245.1 Gammaproteobacteria bacterium | reverse complement strand
AGTGGTAAATCCGAGCAGGTCGGCTTCGAGAAAAACCGAGGCCATGACTTCAGCACGCTCGCTATCAAGACCCACCGCCTCGAACAACGCAGATGAAAATTGGCTTAAAGCGACATGACTATATAGTTTCGGCATGATCAGAATCCACTGGTTGCATCAACCGCTGATGATAACAGTAATGCTGGCTGAAATTTAAACCCCCACTGTACTCCCTCTCCCTCGGAGGGTGTCGTAAAAGGCTGGATTGTGTTTCCTGGCAAGGCGAAAATGCGCACAGAAGCGCAGTTTACACGTAGTAAATGAGCATTCGAGCACATTTTCAACGCGGCCAGGGGACGCAAGACGGCTTTTTACGACACCCTCCTCGAAGGAGAGGGCAGGGGTGAGAGTGTAAAGATTAACCACTTCTCCTGGCGGAGAGAAGGAGCATAAATTATCAACTTTGCTTTACTGCGAGTCAACAATGGGGTAAACAAGCTTTTTTCTTCGGCAAGTCTTCAACCGGCAGATGACAACGAAAATTCACACGATAGCAGCAATGATAATGATGCTAATGTCGCTGACCCTGTTGGCAGCCAACCATGCCAAGTCGCGGCCACAGCGTATCGTATCGACTGGCCTGTGCGCCGACCAATTGCTATTGCTGATCGCCGATCGTTCGCAAATCGCCTCGTTGTCGTCATTTGTTACCGATCCGAATATGTCTTACATGATCGACGCGGTCGGTGACCTGCCGCTGAATAACTCAAGCGTGGAAGAGGTGATTCCCTACGCGCCCGACCTGGTGGTCGGCAGCAGCTTTGCCGCCTGGGACACGACGCGGTTTTTGCGCCGACTGGGTTACCAGGTCAAACTGCTAAGCCTGCCGACCACGCTCGAAGAAACCTACACCCTGCTGCGTAATTTTGGCGAGTGGACCGGTAACGCGGCCCGCGCGGAGGTGATGATCGAGCAAATGAAAGCGGAGATTCGGGCGATCCAGTCCCGCCACGCGCACCGGCCCGAAAAGACAGTGATCGTTTATTCGCCGAACGGTTATACCATCGGTGCCAACACGCTCGAGAATGACATTTTGACCAAAGCCGGTTATCGCAATCTCGCCGCGGAAATGGGCATCGACGGTTTCCAGCAGATATCACTCGAAAGCCTGATTGCTGCCAACCCCGACCTGTTGTATATCGACAACAATGTCATCAACAGCGATTCCCTCGCCAGCGCCTATATCACCCATCCGGCACTCGAGCGCGCCGTGGCGCAGAAAGACTATATCTCAATCCCGACGCCGCTGCGCATCTGTGCCGGCCCGATGTTAACCGAGGCGATTGCCTACATGGCCGCAAGGAGATGAAACTAGCCGCGATGAAGCTCGAACCGATCTCATCCAGGGCCCTGCTCGGCGGCCTGTTATTCGGTCTATTGATCGTTTTTTTCGCGGCACTGACGGTAGGGCCGGTCGATATTAGCCTGCTAAAGGCCTTCGGCGCCGACCCCGACACCTCGATGGAATCGCTCATCCTGTTCGAAATTCGCTTACCACGGGCCTTGTTGGCCCTGTTTGTCGGCGCGACGCTGGGGCTCTGCGGCGCCGCATTGCAGGGCTTGCTGCGTAACCCGCTGGCCGAACCCGGCATCATCGGAGTCTCTAACTGTGCGGCACTCGGTGCCGTCGTGGTGTTTTATTACGGCCTGTCACAGGCCGCCTGGTTTGCACTGCCACTCGGTGGTCTGGTCGGTGCGCTGTTGTCGGTAATCATCCTGTTCATGCTGGTCGGCAAAAGCCGTTCGATCCTGACCCTGATACTCGCCGGCGTTGCGATCAATGCGATCGGCGGTGCATTGATCGCACTGGTGCTGAACTTTGCGCCCAGTCCCTACGCGATGCAGGAGATACTGTTCTGGTTGCTGGGTTCGGTGGCTAACCGCAGTATGCATGAATTACTGATTGCCTTGCCATTCATGGTGGTGGGCTGGGTCATGGTGTTATCATCCGGGCGATTTCTCAATGCTTTAACCCTCGGTGAAGAAACTGCGCACTCGATGGGTTTCGAGGTCAACCGCAACCGCTGGATCCTGGTGCTCGGTGTCGCCGCCAGTGTCGGCGCCGCGGTATCGGTGGCGGGCAATATCGGTTTTATCGGTCTCGTCGTCCCACATTTAATCAGGCCACTGGTCGGTTACGAACCCAGGCGCTTGCTGATATCGAGTGCACTCGGTGGCGCCATCCTGCTCCTGGTGGCCGATATTGTAGTACAACTGCTCTCCAGCGGCGCTGAAATCAAGCTCGGCGTCCTCACTTCACTGGTGGGTGGCCCGTTCTTCCTGTTCCTGATCCTGAAGTCACGGAATATGATGTTATGAGCCTGATGACCGCCACCGGCCTGCAATACAAGATTGGCAATTTATCGATCCTGAAGGGTATCGACTTCGAGATAAAGGCGGGTGAATTGATCGGATTAATCGGCCCGAATGGCGCCGGCAAGAGCACCTTGTTACGCCTGCTCACCCGGGTCGAACCGGCCAGCAGCGGCCAGATTCTATTCGATGGCAAAGCAATCGAAACGCTTTCCGCCGAACAACGCGCCAAACGTATCGGTTACCTGGTGCAAGGTGGCAAGGCACACTGGCCTGTCTCGGTAGAAAAAGTCGTCGGCCTCGGACGCATGGCCTATCAGAAATGGTGGCAAGTGGCATCGAGTGAAGACAATGCAAAAATACTGGCGGCGATGGAAGTCACCCAGACCCTGGCTTATCGAAACCGTATCGTCACCACGCTCTCCGGGGGTGAACACACACTGGTCATGCTCGCTCGTATCATTGCCAGCGAGCCGCAACTGATCTTCGCCGACGAACCGATCGCTGCACTCGACCCGTATCATCAATTACACGTGATGGAAATCCTGCGCAACCATGCCAGCGAACAACGTGCCGCGGTCGTGGTATTACACGATCTCAGTCTCGCTGCGCGCTTTTGCGATCGACTGTATATGCTCAATCATGGTGGACTATACAGCACCGGTAGCCCGACGGAAGTCATGACCACCGAGAATATTGCCAGTGTTTATGGGGTCAGGAGCCGGATTACTCGTGATGAGGAGGGTGTCAGTGTGAGCACGATATCACGCTTGAGTGATCATCATCCTTAAAAATACCAGGCCAACTGCAAAAACGCCGAAGCTCCCACACTCAACGGCCTGCCCGGAACCCCAGAATCAATACCCCCAAATTCAGTGCCAGTTTTACCATAGGGTAAATTCAGCGCCAGGATTAACTGCAGGTCCTGCTTGAGGTCGTGCAGGCTGGTTAACTGCAGCAGGCCCGAATGATCGTTGAGGTTGTTGAACAGGGTCGGGGTAAACAGCCACAGGGGTGACATCTCGATGGTCATGCCGGCGGCCAGGTAGTTCTTGCCGAGGGTGAATATTTCGCCGCGCGCCAGGCGCTTTACCAACTCGGGGTGATTGGCCAGGTTGGCGGGACTATAGTCACCGTTACTAATACCGAAGCCATTGTAATAAAGCTCGAGGAT
The DNA here is from genome assembly GCA_027293245.1 of Gammaproteobacteria bacterium. Taxonomy (GTDB): domain Bacteria; phylum Pseudomonadota; class Gammaproteobacteria. The sequence continues at coordinate 1,264 of JAPUFZ010000220.1, read as the reverse complement.
GCCACTCATGTTCTTGTTAAAACCCACCCAGGAATAAGAATAGTTCACCACGGTGCTGACAAAGTTGTCGGTTTCAGCATTGGTGGCGACGATGTCACCACGCAAGATTCCGCCCCCGGCATTGGCGACACCACCGATCGCTGCAGTCGGCGCATCATAGTGTTTGGCCAGCAGAGCATCGACTTCGAATTCACCGACGAAAGCGTGATACTTGGCCGTAGTCGAGGTCACTTTGGAAGTCACGTCACCCATCAGGTCGCGGCGTCCGACCCAGACAGCCTGCCAGTCGTTACCACTTTGCTGCAGGTACTGACCGTAGACCATATCGTCGCCGGCCTTGTATTCCTTGTCTATCGTGGCCGGGTCGAATGGATTAAAAAAATCCATCGGGTTGTAGAACAGGCCGTTGCCCCAGGAGATTGCCTGGCGGCCGACACGCACCACGGTCTGCTCGGTGATATGGTCAAAGTAAAAACGGTCAAGCCGATGTGCGGTTACCGATCCGTCAGATTCATTGATGACATGTGTTAAATCCATTAGGCGTCGACTATCGTCGGGTAGCAATGGCGAAAATAAACCCAGCCCCGGGTTGTTTTGTAACATCAAAACTGTATCGCCATGCAGTGTGAACAACTGGTAGTCGATGCGCCCGCTCCAGGCATCTTTTTGTACAGTTCCGTTCAGGCGCAAATTAGCACTGTTATCCCAGGCAGGGTCGTCAATGAAATCCTGGAACAGGCTGTCGCTGGGGTAATCAGTCAATACAGAGCGGTACTTGATATGGCCGGTGTAGTCATAACTGGCTTCACCTGCGAAGGTGACGTTGGTGGCAAGCAACAGAGTTATTACAGTGACTATTTTTAAGGTAATTCTCAAGACCCTTTCGTCATCCCGGCCCCCGAGCCGGGATCCAATGTAATGCAATCGTTGTAGTAATCGTAGCCTTGATTGCAATGGATCCCGGCGGTCCGACGCTTCGGTCAGGCCCGGGATGACGAAAGCGAATAGGGTCGGAATGACTGAAAGGGGAAGCATAACGTCCCAGTCATTCTCCATCCACATCCTCCATCGGCGATTGTGCTTCATCACCAATGATTTTGCCATCCTGCATCTTGATCAATCGCTTGGCATAACCCATGACGCGTTTGTCGTGGGTGGCGATAATAAAGGTAATGTGGTGGTGATGATTGAGCCGTGAAAACAGGTTCATCAAATGTGACGCGGTGACACTGTCCAGATTCGCCGTTGGTTCATCGGCGAGTAC
>JAPUFZ010000022.1 GCA_027293245.1 Gammaproteobacteria bacterium | reverse complement strand
AGTACGCAGGTGTTTATCTACCCATCCCAGATCGATTTGCAAAGGGCCGCCAGGGATGTTGGCTTAACCGGGGAACAGACTATTTACGTTATTCGCAACGGTTATCTGAGTGCGCATTGGTCTGAGGTAGATCTGGGTCTTGGATCAATTTTAATCTCATCGCTAGATACCATCATCCGAACCCAGGGGCTTGGGGATTTGTACCGAATTTATCTGGGGGCTGTAAGGGATAAAGCAAAATTTAAGCTGGCCTACATATCGGATGACTTTGATGCAGAGTCAAATGAGCTTTTCGATCCGGAGTATATGAAGGCGTTGTTCGATTTTGGCTATGAGCAAGCGCGAAATGGATACGACTGGGCGAGCTCGCCGCCTGGCTTTGTGTATACCGAGTAGCAGTCCTTATTGCCAGTTTTTGCTATTGGTATTACAGAGACGGGGTTACTGAAATTTTAGGAATTGAAATGAATCACAAAAGCATCAAATTTTTATTAGTATTGGCATGTTTTACCGCAAATTTCTGGATCAGTCCGGCGAGGTCGGCTGACTTACCCCAGCTCGAAGTCGGCAGGGGCCTGGTCGTATTTTATCGGCTGGGGAAATTCGGGGGCAGCGCGATACGCTTTAACTTGAACCATTCGGAAGGTTTCATGGGCCAGTTATTAAACGATACCTGGCTGTACAAATCTGTTGGACCCGGGGAGCAAACCTTTTGGTCACAGGTAATCTCGCAGGATTCAATAACGATTATGGTTGAAGCGGGTAAGACCTATTACGTCAAGGGTGTGGTTAAGATGGGTGTTTTTGCTGGCCGACCCACATTTATCCAGGTGAGCGAACAGGAGGGGCTTAGAGATCTTGCTGGATTGTAGCTGAGTTATCTCCATACCTGATAGCCCGAGTATCATCAATATGAGCAAAATATTAATACGGGAAGCTTGCATCAGCGATCTGGACAGATGTTATGAAATAGAATCAATTGCCTATGCCGGTGACGAATCAGCTAGCCGGGGAAAAATCGGTAAAAGAATAGAAGTTTATCCCGAGGGGTTTTTAGTATTGGAATTTGAAGGAAAAATTGCCGGGTTAATCAATTCAGGCGCTACTGATAAGGTCCAGTTGTCGGATGAAGCCTTTAAAGAACTGACAGGGCATGACCCAAACGGAAAAAAGATCGTAATCATGTCTGTTGCGGTTCACCCCGACTTTCAGGGAAAAGGTTTTGCCGGTAAGTTGATAAATGAATTTATCGACAGAATGAAGGCCATGGAAAAGGCAGAGATATTTTTAATTTGCCAAACCGGGCTAATCGATATGTACTCCAGCTATGGTTTTGAATATATAAGGATTTCCGAATCGGAGCATGGCGGTTTAGATTGGCATGAAATGTCGCTTTCGCTTTGATTGCATTACTGACAAAGTTGGTGGTTTGTATCGGCAATATGAATAGTTAGTTCTGTCTTAATATTGATCAACCCTGGCGATTAAAGTCCGAGCTGGGCCTTAATTTCATCCAGTGAAGCCGGATCATCGATAGTTGAAGGCACTGTATAGGGTTCGCCATCGACCATACACCGCAGCGTCTTGCGCAGAATTTTGCCCGAACGTGTCTTCGGTAGCCGGCTGACAATGTGGGCCTCTTTGAAGGCCGCGACCGCGCCGATTTCCTGGCGCACCATGGCGATTAGCTCCTCGACTATCTGTTCGTTACTGGCTTGCGCCGAGTCCTTCAATAATACAAAACCCATCGGTAACTGACCTTTCAAATCATCGTGACGACCGATAACCGCACATTCGGCTACCATGGGATGTTTGGCGATGATTTCTTCCATCTCACCGGTCGAGAGCCTGTGCCCTGCGACATTGATGACATCATCGACCCGTCCCATGATGAACAAGTAGCCGTCATCGTCCATGTAACCGCCGTCTCCGGTGTTGAAGTAACCGGGATAGGTCTCAAGGTAAGACGATTTGAATCGATCAACATCGCCCCAGATCGTAGTCAGGCAGCTGGGCGGCAGGGGCAACTTAATGGTGATGAATCCCTGCTTATTGGCTGCTACCTGTTTGCCCTGTTCATCGAGAATTTTTACCTTAAAGCCGGGCACCGGCATGGTCGAAGAACCGGATTTGACCGGCATTGGTTCGAGGCCGTGCATGTTCGCTGCAATCGCCCAGCCGGTTTCGGTTTGCCACCAGTGATCGAGTACCGGCACCTTGTAAGTCTCGCACAACCAGTCATAAGTTGGCGGGTCGAGTCGTTCACCGGCGGCAAAAATAGTTTGCAGACAGGACAAATCGTATTGGGCGGCGAGTTTACCCTCCGAATCTTCTTTCTTGATCGCGCGGAATGCGGTGGGGGCGGTAAATATTGCCTTGACGCCGTATTCCGAGATAACCCGCCAGAAGGCTCCTGCATCCGGGGTCATGACTGGTTTGCCTTCGTAAAGAACAGTGGTGCAACCGTGTAACAACGGTGCATAAACGATGTATGAATGGCCAACTATCCAGCCGACGTCGGAGGCGGCCCAGAAAACCTCGCCGGGTTGCATATCATAGATGGCCGTCATGCTGTATTTCAGAGCAACCGCGTGACCACCATTTTCACGAACCACGCCTTTTGGCTTGCCCGTGGTACCCGAGGTATAAAGAATATAGAGCAGGTCGGTTCCCTTGACCGGGACACAATCGGCGGGTTCCGCCGACGCCAGAGCTTCATGCCAGTCTATATCACGGCCTGCCTGCATTGCCGCAGATGCCTGCGGGCGTTGTAGGACGATGCAAACTTCTGGCTTGTGATTGGCTATTCGAAATGCCTCGTCGACCATTGGTTTGTATTCGATAATTCGATTGATTTCGATGCCACAGGAAGCGGTTAGCACGGCTTTCGGCTCGGCATCATCCAGTCTCACCGCTAGTTCCGGTGGTGCAAATCCACCAAAAACTACCGAATGAATGGCACCCAGTCTGGCGCAGGCGAGCATCGATATGAGTGCTTCCGGCACCATTGGCAAATAAATTACCACGCGATCGCCCTTGCCAACACCCTGATGTTTAAGCATTCCTGCACATAGCGCCACTTCGTCACGCAGCTCGGAGTAGGTGAAGGATTTCTTTTGATCGGTAACCGGGGAATCGTATATCAGGGCGAGCTGATCACCGCGGCCATTTTCGACATGGTAATCGAGTGCCATATAGCAGGTATTCATCTCACCATCGGCAAACCAGCGATGAATGCCGTTTTCGTCGACGCTGAGGACATTTTCGGGTTCCTTGTACCAGCTTAACAGTTTGGCCTTTTCTGCCCAGAATGACTCGGGGTCGTCAATCGACGCCTGGTATTCCTGTTGATATGACATTCTCGATCTCCTCGCTTATTGTGTGAACCTGGTTTATGTGCGTGGCAATACAGGTTAAATCATAATACATCCGAATTCTTGTCAAAACACGCATTCATGATTTCAATGAAACGCCGTGATGGCGCGGAGAGAAATTTTCCACTGCGCGTAACAGTGCCATAGCTTCGTTTCGGAAAGTACTGGCTTACCGGTATGACATGCATTTTTGAACGGTCATCGTCGGTAATACAGACATCGGTGACAATCGAAATACCCTGTCCCAGGCTGACGTAACGTTTGATCACTTCCCAGCCGCCTGCTTCTAGCGTGACCTGAAAATTGACATTGTGTTGGGCAAAAACCATCTTGACGATATGCCAGGTGCTCAGGTGCCTGGGCGGCAGGATCAGTCCATACTGACCAATATCCTTAAGCGTCAGCTTTCCCAATTTAGCAAGCGGGTGGTCCAACGGCGTAATAACGACCGGGTTGTAAGTAACGATCGGGTCATAAATAAGGTCATCCGGGACCTCGAGCATTGACCCTACCGCAAAGTCAACTTTATCACTACGTAGCAATTCCATGCCGTCGCGCCCGGTTTCATTGGCAAGGCGCAACTTGATTGCCGGGTACTGTTCGCTAAACAGCCGCACGGGTTTGGGCAATATATAAAGAATGGTCGATTCACCGGCGGCAATACTCAAATCACCCGATGTCAAATTTCCACAATGTGCGTCAAAGGTTTCCTTTAGACGGTCAATGCCCTGTACATGGGGCAGGCATAAATCATAGAGAATGCTGCCTTCGGTGGTCAGTTTCAGCCTGGGCCCACAGCGGTCGAACAACAGGGTGTCCATTTCCTCTTCGAGGGCATGTATCTGCAGTGAGATGGTGGGCTGGCTGGCAAACAGTGACTTGGCGGCTTTGGTCATGCTACCCAGCTTTGCGGTCTGGCAAAAGGCGCGCAGTTTCTTCAGATGATTTTGCTTGTAATAGGTATTTGCCATATCAGTGCCCCCAGTACCGAATTTGTATTGGTTTATCCAATGGTCGATAGAACAATAATTCAATAATTTAATTATTGAATGTCTGAATCTACTCTGTCAATAGGGCCGGGCCGTTTGAATTGTCTGTAATGTTGGTCAATGACAAAATACTATTGGTAAATCCAATAGGCTGAATTGAATAAATTGACTTTTTAAATAGGTTTTTATTGCATATAGTCGCATGCTGTCGGCTCTGTGCCGGTTGATCCACGGCTATGCGCAATACATTTTATATAGAGAGAAACCAGTAATGACAAGAACAGAACAAGTCGCCACACTTGAAAAGGAGTGGCAGGAAAACCCGCGATGGGCCGATGTTAAGCGCGGATACACTGCGGCAGACGTGGTCCGTCTGCATGGTTCGGTGCAACCTGAAAATACACTGGCCAGACTGGCTGCTGAAAAACTCTGGAAGCTGGTGAATGGCGGCGCTAAAAAGGGCTATGTCAACAGCCTGGGTGCGATAACCGGTGGTCAGGCGATGCAACAGGCGAAGGCTGGCATCGAAGCGATCTATCTCTCGGGCTGGCAGGTTGCAGCGGATGGTAATACCTCTGAAACCATGTACCCCGACCAGTCACTCTACGCCTACGACTCGGTACCTGCGATGGTGCGGCGCATCAACAACTCATTTCGTCGTGCCGATGAAATTCAATGGGCCCGTGGCGTGAATCCTGGTGACGAAGGCTATATCGACTATTTTATTCCCATCGTGGCTGATGCCGAGGCTGGTTTCGGTGGTGTATTGAATGCCTATGAATTAATGAAAAACATGATCAGCAATGGCGCCGGTGGTGTTCACTTTGAAGATCAGCTGGCTGCGGTTAAGAAATGTGGTCATATGGGCGGCAAGGTTTTGATACCGACGCAGGAAGCAGTGCAAAAACTGATAGCGGCACGCCTGGCTGCTGATGTCATGGGTGTGCCGACAGTTCTGCTGGCACGTACCGACGCGGAAGCTGCCAACCTGATTACCTCGGATGTTGATCCGCTGGACAAGCCATTTCTGACCGGTGAACGCACTGTAGAAGGTTTTTATAATGTCAAAAACGGCATCGAGCAGGCGATAGCCCGTGGTGTCGCCTATGCGCCTTATGTCGATATGGTGTGGTGTGAAACCGGCACGCCCGATCTTGGCTTTGCGCGTGAATGGGCACAGGCGGTACAGGCGGAAAATCCAGGTCAGTTACTCGCTTACAACTGTTCGCCGTCGTTTAACTGGAAGAAAAATCTCGACGATAAATCGATTGCTGAATTCCAGGACAAACTGAGCGAATTGGGATACAAGTACCAGTTCATCACGCTCGCTGGAATCCACGACATGTGGTACCACACCTATGACCTGGCTTATAACTATGCCAGGGGTGAAGGCATGAAGCATTACATCAACAAGGTACAGGAGCCTGAATTTGCCGCTGCGGATAAGGGTTACACCTTTGTATCGCACCAGCAGGAAGTTGGCGCCGGATACTTCGACGATGTTACCACGGTTATTCAGGGTGGTATCTCTTCGGTAACCGCAATGGCGGGTTCGACCGAGGAAGATCAGTTTTAGATTAAAACCCTCACCTCCTGGGAGAGGGTTAGGGTGTCTTCTCTAAGTACCTCGATCGAACCGAATACGTTGGGAATAAGGAAACACATCTTCATAAATGCCGGCCTTGATGTTTTCCTGTTTTTGAATCCAGAACTCTGCATCTAGCAGGTCGCGGTGATACTTGAGGAATGCCTTGCGGGTACGCGCTTCGGCAAACAGAAAAGTCACAAACTCTTCGGGGAATATGTCTCTCGGACCGACGCTGTACCAGGGTTCTGAAGCGAATTCATCTTCCGGGTAGCGTGGTGCTGGAATTTTTCTGAAATTGCATTCGCTCAGGTAACAAATTTCATCGTAGTCGTAAAAGACGATACGCCCCTGACCCTGGCCGGTTACCCCAAAGTTCTTCAACAACAGGTCGCCGGGAAAGATGTTGGCCCCCGCGAGCTCTTTGATCGCTTCGCCATATCCTCGCATTAACCGGTCCAGGTATTTGTCGTCTGCACGCAGGACCGCAATATTCAACGGTATCATACGGCGTTCGATATACAGGTGTTTGATCACAATATGTTCGCCTTCCTCAGAAATGCTGTTGGCACAGGTTTCATGGAGTTCATCCAGCAGGTCCTGCGCAAATCGATTGCCTGGCAGCGCAACGTGCGAATATTCGAGTATGTCTGACATGCGGCCGACTCGATCGTGCTGCTTCACCAGGTGGTAAGTGTTTTGTACCTGCTGGCGAGTGGTTTTTTTGGGTGGTGGAAACCAGTCACGTATGACCTTGAATACGTAGGGGTATGAAGGCAATGTAAAAACAGCCATGACCATGCCCCTGATACCCGGGGCCAAAATTAACTCATCTTCGGAATGCCTGAGGTGGTGTAGAAAGTCACGATAAAAGTCGGTCTTGCCCTGTTTGTGCAAACCGATTGCGGAATACAGGCCTTCCTTTCTACGTGCAGGCATTAATTCGCGTAAAAAAGTGACAATAGACGATGGTACCGGGTGATCGACCATAAAATAGACATAGGAAAATTCGAACAGGCGTGACAGACCCTGGGTACCGATGATTATGGTATCTGCAAAAATGGTGCCTCTTTCATTATTCAAAATCGGAATTGAGAAAGGGATCTCCTTGTCGGCATTGATGCATTTACCGACGATATAGGCTGCCTTGTTACGATAGAAAACCGTGCTGATGACCTGGAACTGAAAATTCAGATGGGCCCTGCGAGGACGCGGAAAGGTATGTTTGATTAATGCCTGGGTAATGCTTCTGACGTCCCGGTCGAGATTCTCAAAAGCAAGATTGAAACCAGCATCGATTAATACCTGGCGAATTGAAGACCGGAACCCGCGTTTGGCTGGGTAGTAGACGTGATACGAGGGCTGGTCTGAATCGATAAACTCGGTCGATACCACGCTGCGTACGAAAATATAGTCGTTGTCAAAATAATCACGATGGAACAGGCTGCAAAAAACGGAATTGTAGAAGGTTTCGGCAAGCTCGGGCTGAGAATGGTTTTGAATCAGCTTGATATATTCACGTTTGACGTCGAACCAGAGGGCACTTTTGAACCTGTCCAGATCGAACAGCCTGTGCAAATCCCTGATCGCGTCTTTGACTCGAATATCGTAAAACTTGATGCGTTCGCGCGATGCATTTCGTTCGGCTTGCCAGTCGGCATTTTCGAAACGCTCGCGGGCGCCTT
>JAPUFZ010000219.1 GCA_027293245.1 Gammaproteobacteria bacterium | reverse complement strand
TATGTCAGCCGGGCGAAAGATAAAAATGACAATTACCGATTGATGGGTTTTGGTCACCGAATCTATAAAAACCACGACCCGAGGGCGACTATTATTCGAAAAGCCTGTAATGAACTGCTCGAAGAGATGGATACGATCAATCAGCCGATGTTCGAAATTGCCAAGGAACTGGAACGCATAGCGCTCGAAGACGAGTATTTTATTGAACGTAATCTCTACCCGAACGTAGATTTTTATTCGGGTATTATCCTCAAGGCGTTGAACATGCCACTCAACATGTTTACCGTCGTTTTTGCCATGGCGCGCACGGCGGGATGGATATCCCAGTGGGAAGAAATGATGACCGACGAGGAACAGCGTATTGGCCGCCCGCGCCAGCTTTACATGGGCCATGAAATCCGTGACTATATCGAGATCGACAAGCGCGGCCAGGAACCAGCTGGTAAAGTGACTCAGAACTAATCAGAGATTCCCCGGCGCTTGTGGAACCGAATAAAATTGCGATTTCCTTACCTCACGGTTTTAAATTAATTCAGCTACACTCTGTAGTTAATATAAATCTTTTATTTCCCAGGTATGTTGAATCAAAGTATGTTAGATCAAATCGACACCTCAACCGACCAACTTCAGGCTGAGATAGATAGCGCTGTTTCAGCCATTGAAAATATCATACTCGGCAAAACCCATCAGATTCGATTGGCGGTATGTTGCCTGCTGGCGCGTGGCCACTGCCTGATCGAAGACTTGCCCGGAGTTGGCAAAACGACTCTTTCACAAACTATCGCGCATGTTTTTGGACTGGCTTTCAGCCGTATCCAGTTTACCAGCGACCTGTTGCCGGCCGATATTCTCGGGGTCTCGATTTTCGACCCCAAAAATCAGGTATTTAATTTTCATCCTGGTCCCATATTTGCTCATTTCGTGCTGGCTGACGAAATCAATCGAGCCACACCGAAAACTCAAAGTGCATTGCTCGAAGCAATGGAAGAAAGACAGATAACCGTCGAAGGCACTACCCGTAAACTCAAAGAACCATTTTTCGTTATAGGCACCCAAAACCCGCTGGACCAGTCGGGCACTTTTCCATTGCCAGAGTCGCAGCTTGACCGGTTTATGATGAAAGTAAAACTCGGATACCCCGATGCGGATGCGGAACGCGCCTTGCTTGCAGGTGGTAACCCGCGCGACAGGATGCATGCGATTACTGCAATTATCGATATAGACCGTTTCCTCGAAATTCAGCAAAAGGTCGACAGCGTCCATTGTTCCCCCCCGTTGCTTCATTATGTCCAGGACCTGATCCAGGCCACGCGCGACCCGGGATTATTTGTTTATGGCATTTCGCCACGAGCCGGGCTTGCAGTCGTCCAGGCAAGCAAAGCCTGGGCCTTAATGAATGGGCGGGTTCATGTTGAACCCGGAGATGTAAAAGCTGTTTTTCCATCGGTCTCAGGGCACAGGTTAACCCCGGCGGATCAACGCAGCAAGTCGACCGAAGAGCTGATCGAAACCCTGCTGGATTCCGTTCCTATTTCTTGAGCTGCCACCGGCCATGGCTCTTATTTCACCCGTAATACCGAATTCGGTTCGCCGGCGAATCGACCAATGGATTTCTACTCGCAATCCCCCAAGCCAGGGTAGCATAGTGCTGGAAAGCCGGCGCCTGTATATCTTGCCAACCCGGTTTGGCTACCTTTTCGCGGTGATGCTGTTGTTCTTGTTTCTGGCCGCTATCAACTATCAGAACAGCATGGCTTTTGTATTAGTTTTCATGTTAAGTGCGTTGGCAATTATCAGCCTCTGGCAAACCCATAAAAACCTGCTCGGCCTGAGCGTTAGTCTGAAAACACCGAGGCCTGTTTTTAACGGTGAAAGCAGCGAGTTTGTTTTTCGTTTCAGCCATGCGAATAATGCGTTTCGATACGCTATCGGTGTTCAGTATGCCAACCAGCCGCCGGCGTATTTAACCCTTGAACCCGAAGCAAGCGCGGAGGCCAGGTTGAAAATACCAAGCCATCGACGAGGTCAGTTCAAACCCAGGGGACTGTATGTATTTACCCGTTACCCTACCGGATTATTTCATGCCTGGGGCTGGCTCAAATTTGACCTGCCCGTGTTAATTTATCCAAAACCGGTCTTCGATTCAGTATTACAGCAAACCATGGTGGCGCATCACGATGGCAAAACCTCAACCAGCACCATTGAAGGTGATGACTTTGCCGGGCTGCGCGAACATCGGGTCGGTGAATCCCTAAGACACATCTCCTGGAAAGCTTACGCCCAGGGCAAGGGTTTGCTGACCAAGACCTTCCAGGGGCACGCCAGGCCAACAATATGGATAGACTGGTCCGGAATTCCGGATGGGTCTACCGAGACCAAACTATCTTATATGACTGCATTGGTATTCCTTGCCGAAAATGAAAACCTGGAGTACGGCGTTAAACTTCCAGGCCAAACGATCGAACAACAATCTGGAACGGCCCACAGGCAGGAATGCCTGCACGCAATTGCAACTTTTAGACAGCAAGATTTCAACCAGGATTTTGATCCGGATGCCAACCAGTAAGCCCCGACCCAGGACCCTGGGGGCCCCTAATCAGAATCTCCCTATTCGTGATATCCCTAAGGAAGTCGCGAGTCGCTCGGGAATTTTTGCAGTTTGTTTTTGCTTTCTTTTTTCCATTGCACCCCATTTTTTTAATTTGCCGTTATGGGTGAGTGGCATTGTAATCGCCTCTCTTTGCTGGCGAATTCTTGAAAACCTGGACCACCTGAAACCAGTACCGAAATGGCTACTGGCAACCATGGTGGTATTTGGCGGCCTGAGTGTATTTGCCGAGTACTGGACGGTGGTTGGTCGAGATGCCGGCCTGGCCCTGTTGACGGTGATGACCTCGTTCAAGTTTCTTGAGTCCCGCAGCCATCGAGATCTACTCATCCTGGTGTTTTTATGTTATTTCCTTATCGCTACCCATTTTCTATTTTCACAGAGTATTTTGACCGCGGCATTGATGTTAATCACGCTGATCGTAATTACTGCCACGCTGATTACTATCAACCAGAGAGACGACCGTGTGACAATTCTCAGTCGCCTTAAAATAAGCGGTCGTATGGTAGCCATGTCGATTCCGTTAATGCTGATTTTGTTTGTTCTGGTGCCCCGTATTCCCGGCCCCCTGTGGGGAATAACCGATGAGCAAAGGGGAGGTATCACCGGTCTCAGCAACACGATGTCGCCGGGTAAAATTAGTAATTTAATCCGTAGCAATGAGGTGGCTTTCCGGGTCGATTTTACCGGTCTTGTGCCACCACAGAATAAGCTGTACTGGCGCGGCCCGGTGATGTCCATGTTCAATGGCCATAGCTGGTACCGATCAAAGCGCAACAGGATTAGCCAATTTAATATCGGTACATATGATGAAGAAGTCGAGTACACCGTCACTCTCGAACCCAATGGCGAACACTGGTTACTGGCGCTCGATATACCAGCCCAGTTGATCAAGGACAGCCGCATGACGGCGGATTTTCAACTCATCAGCGATAATGAAATTAATGACCTGCGACGCTACACGGTGAAGTCACGCCTGGGTTATCAGATCGGAAAATACGAATTGCTAACTTACCTGGACCTGACCAGTAGATTCCCACGTAATAATAATAAAAGAACTATCGCGCTGGGTCAGGAGCTTTCCCGGCGTTACCAGAATCCCGAAGATATAGTGCGGCATGTATTAACCATGTTTAGAAAAGAGGGCTATGTCTACACCCTGCGACCACCAATACTCGTTGATAACGAGGTCGACCGATTTTTATTCGACAGTAAACGCGGTTTTTGCGAAAACTATGCAGGTAGTTTCGCCTTGTTAATGCGAGCCGCTGGTATCCCCTCGCGTATAGTCGCCGGTTATCAGGGTGGCGAATATAGCGAGGTAGGTAATTATCTAATTGTACGACAGTCCGACGCTCACGCCTGGACAGAAGTCTGGTTTAAACAGCGGGGTTGGGTTCGCGTCGACCCGACAGCAGCGGTATCGCCGAGCCGAATTGAGCAGGGCCTGGATGTTGCCCTGCCCAATGAGGTTTCGAGTTTCCGTATTCGAAATCGAAACCCGCTGTTTGGCAAGCTGTTGTATAGCTGGGACAAATTGCAACATGACTGGAATGACTGGGTACTAAACTACGACCAACACAAGCAAGGCGATTTTCTGCGCGATCTCAATGTTGGTATTGAAGACTGGGGTGACATGGTGTTTGCGCTGATGTTTATGCTGCTACTGGTAACCGGCAGTTACTGGCTGGCAAGCTACTACCGTGAACGGCCGCCAAAACCCGAGGCCTACGAAATCTACTTTAATAAACTTTTGAAAAAATTGAAAAAGCAGGGACTGGATAAAAAACCATCAGAAGATAGTCGAGAATTTTTACGCCGCATCGACTCCAGTGAAGTTAATCAAAAATCCCAGCTGGCCAGGATCGTCGACCTATATAACCTGCTCAAATACGGATCGGCGCGGCAAAATGCGCTGGCGCTCAATAATCTGCGTTCTTTGGTGAATTCAATAAAGTTGTAGTCGTGGTGGTCGGCATTAACCTGTATCCATCATCTGGAGATTCCGGACCATACAATAAACTGGTCAATGGAAGGTACCGGTCCGGGGGCCTAAGACCTAACACTCAATTCACGACCAGCAAATCAAGCGGAGACCGGCTCAAGCGCTCGCAGCCGGTCCCGGTAACGCGCACGGTATGCCCGAGCGTCATCGCGTGCTGACTGTCTGAATTAACAAAAATCATGTGCATGAAAAATATCATGTTGGGTTCGGCTATCAGGTCATTACCGTGATAGAGCATGGGCCAGTCCATCCAGGTCGGGGTAAAAGTGGTTCCCAGCGAATATCCGCAGGCATTCAGGCGATGTTGCTTCAGGCCTCCGGCATCTGCAATCCTGGCGTGGGTATCGAATACCTCGCCTACCGCGACCCCGGGACCCAGGGCTTGCTCGCAACCGAGCAATGCCTCCACTGCAATCTCGTGCATACGTAAATGCTCTGCGTCAGCTTCACCAACAATTATGGTGCGCATCATTGCTGCGTGATAGTGGCGGTAGGCACCCGCCCACTCCAGGGTGAGCTGATCCTGCCCGGCCAGATGTTTGCGGCCACTAAAGTAACGACACAAGAGCGCATCGGCACCCGCGCCGATTATAAATTCGTTGCCGGGGTAGTCCCCGCCACCGGCAAATATAGCCGCGTGCATGGCAGCAAGAATATCGCCTTCCCATGCACCTGGCTGGATCAATGGCATCGCAGCGTCGAGCGCGTCATCGGCCAGTTCGGCGGCCCTTTTTACATAGTCTATCTCGGCCTTACTTTTTACCAACCGCAAGCGGGTGACCAGGTCCGAGGCGTCGCTGAGATCACAAAAGCCGTCAATTTCCCGCTCTAGTTGCCGCCATATCGATGCGCGCAGTCCATAGGCATCATACTCGATGCCAAGCTGCCTGCCCCTGCAGCCAAATTCGTCAAGCATATCAACCAGTTGCCGCGCAGGATTACTGCCGGCCTGGTCGCTCCAGATACGAATATCTTCGATTATCGAGGTGTGTTGTGCCTGGCGCAGGTCAGGGGCCCGAGTCAGCAATGCCATGCGGCCATCCGCACACAACAACAGGCACTGAAAGAAGCAATATCCGAATGTATCGTAACCGCTGAGGTAATAATCGGATTCCTGACGAAAACACAGTAACGCATGGAGACCGCGTTTTTGAAGTTCTTCACAGGCAAAATCCCGACGCTGTCTAAGTTCTTGCTCACTAAAATGGATTGCCATGCTTAGCTCGATTGAATTGATTCGGAGTTAGTTAACTGAGGAGTATGCCGGATTCTTGAAAAAGTGGTCCTTAAAACGGCGCATATCATCGCGTAATTTTGCCGCCTCCTCGAATTCAAGGTTGCGCGCGTGTTCGTACATCGCATTTTCCATTTTTTCCAGCTTGCTATTCAGCTGTTTGGCGCTGAGCCGATCGTATTCACGCATTTCCTCGGCTACCCTGTCTAAGCGGCGAATACGATTATTGGAAGGACTCGAATAACCCACATCCATCACATCCGTGACTTGTTTGCTAATCCCCCGGGGAGTGATGTTGTGCAACTTGTTGTACTCCAGTTGCTTGTCACGACGCCTGTCAGTTTCGGCGATCGCGCGTTGCATGGAACCGGTTACCTTGTCAGCATAGAGAATAGCCCTGCCGTTGATATTGCGGGCCGCCCTGCCGATGGTCTGGATCAGTGACCTTTCGGAACGTAAAAATCCTTCCTTGTCGGCATCGAGAATCGCAACCAGCGATACCTCGGGCATATCAAGTCCTTCGCGTAACAGGTTAATTCCTACCAGAACATCAAATTCCCCAAGCCTGAGGTCACGGATGATCTCCATCCGTTCCACTGTATCAATATCAGAATGAAGATATCTAACCCTTACACCATGTTCACCGAGGTAGTCGGTTAAATCCTCAGCCATGCGTTTGGTCAACGTGGTAATCAGCACCCGCTCAGAGCGCTTTACTCTTTTGTTGATCTCGGAAAGCACATCATCAACCTGAGTTAAGGCTGAACGAATTTCAATTTCCGGGTCAACCAGGCCGGTAGGTCTTACCACCTGCTCAACCACAGCGCCACTGTGATTACCCTCATAGTCACCCGGGGTGGCTGAGACAAATATAGTCTGTGGTGACATGCGTTCGAACTCGTCGAACCGCAGCGGGCGGTTATCCAGCGCCGAAGGCAAACGGAACCCGTATTCCACCAGCGTTTCCTTGCGCGAGCGATCACCTCGATACATGCCACCGATCTGGGGCACCGAAACATGGCTTTCATCGATGAACAATAAACAGTCATCCGGCAGGTAATCAAACAGGGTCGGCGGCGGTTCTCCAGCCTGACGTCCGGACAGGTAGCGTGAGTAGTTTTCAATACCGCTGCAGTAGCCCAGCTCGCGCATCATTTCACAATCGTAATTGACGCGTTGTTCGAGTCGTTGTACTTCTATTAATTTATCGTTATGTCTGAGTTCCTGCAGCCGCTGCTGTAGTTCTTCGCGTATGGGTTCGATCGATGCCAGGATGGTTTCACGCGGCGTCGCGTAGTGAGTTTTCGGGTAGATAGTAGTGCGCTTGACGGTTTTGTTTATTTCACCGGTCAACGGATCGAACAGGCTGATCTTCTCTACCTCGGCATCAAACAATTCGATGCGCACGG
>JAPUFZ010000218.1 GCA_027293245.1 Gammaproteobacteria bacterium | reverse complement strand
TGTTTTTCCATGTCGCAATACAGTCAATCGATCGAGCGCAAGCTACATACCGGTCATTAACACGAGTTTAATTTTTTCAGAGGTGAGTCCTAATGAATGAAACCGCAACCGACATGGAGAGCAAATTTAAAGTCTTTGATGAAGTCATTATTGAAATTAAGGAAATGCACAAATGGTATGCTGAATTTCACGTGCTCAAAAATATCAATATAACGGTCCATCGCGGAGAACGTATCGTAATTTGCGGCCCGTCCGGGTCCGGCAAGTCTACCCTGATACGCTGTATCAACCGGCTTGAAGAGCACCAGCAGGGGGAAATTATCGTCGATGGTGTCGAGTTAACCAGCGATCTCAAGCACATTGAAGCAACCCGACGCGAAGTTGGCATGTTATTCCAGCATTTTAATTTGTTCCCGCACTTGAGCGTACTCGAAAATTGCACGCTCGCGCCGATCTGGGTGCGAAAAATGTCGAAAGGCGAAGCCGAAGAAATCGCGATGAAATACCTCGAGCGCGTCAAGATCCCTGAACAGGCTTTGAAATTTCCGGGTCAGCTTTCGGGTGGTCAACAGCAGCGTGTGGCGATAGCGCGCAGCCTGTGCATGAGCCCTAAAGTCATGTTATTCGACGAACCGACCTCGGCGCTCGACCCGGAAATGATTTCCGAAGTGCTCGACGTTATGGTTGAACTTGCCGAGGAAGGCATGACCATGCTTTGCGTCACTCATGAAATGGGCTTTGCCAAGAAGGTAGCAAACCGGGTTATTTTCATGGATGTGGGCGAAATCATTGAAGAGAATGAACCCCTGGAATTTTTCAATAATCCGCAAAATGAACGGACCAAGCTGTTCCTGAGCCAGATCATTCAACACTAATTCGTTCGACTTAACTACCGGGATCTGAGGCTTTATTCGTCGGTCCCCTGCGTGCGCCTGGTTCGGTGGTCTACCCTGATGTTTATACTACTGCGTTCAGTGCGATGGTGGATATACTATCCTGTTGCTATCATTAGTGAGTCGCAACGACAGTTACCGATTGAATGACTGAACTGACGATTGATGATACGGGCTGGTTACAGACGGTGGAGGTGATGCAATCACCCAATTGTGATGCCAGGCCCGACAATAGTGAAATCAAACTGATCGTAATTCACGGCATTAGTTTGCCGCCTGCAGAGTTTGGCGGTGGTTATATCCAGCAATTTTTTTGTAATCGACTCGATGTTGGAGCGCATGAATATTTCTCCAGTATTTGTGAGTTGCTGGTTTCTGCGCATTGTCTGATTGAGCGCGATGGAAACATGGTTCAGTTTGTCTCCTTTCTTGATCGTGCCTGGCATGCCGGCGACTCGAACTGGCATGGCGAGCAGGGCTGTAATGATTTCTCGGTCGGTATAGAACTGGAGGGCACGGACGACCTGAGCTATACCGATCAACAATACCTTGCGTTGAACAGCTTAATATCGAGCCTGTTGGCACGATACCCCGGGATAGATGCTGAATCGCTGTGTGGACATAGTGATATCTCTCCGGGCAGAAAAACCGATCCAGGCCCCGCGTTTGACTGGCAAAAGTTGAGCCGGTTTCTGCAAGGGATCGATTAAAAAATATTCTCGCAAAGGGGAGGCGGAAAATTGATGAAAACCAGGATCGAAAAGAGTCTATTCATTAAAGCTAAAGTGTTACCCACTGGTCTTCGATAAATCCCTCAAGTGGTTTATAGCGGCGCTTGTAGCTCATCTTGTCGCAATCCTTAATCCAGTAACCGAGGTATAGATAGTCAAGATCGCGTGATTTAGCCTCTTTAATTTGCGTCAGAATGGCGAAATGACCAGGACTGCGGGACTCGTAGTTCGAGTCGAAGAATGTATACACCGCCGAAAGCCCGGAACTGGTAATGTCGCATACCGCGACTGCGATCAGAACCCTGTTCAGACGGAATTCGATAAACATGGTATCGGCCCAGTCGCATATCAAAAATCGATGATAGTCGGCCTTGCCTGGATTCGCCATGCTGCCATCATTGTGGCGGCTATTGATATAGCGCCTGTAGAGGTCGAAATGTTCGTTGTGAAACTTGCCTTTCGACCGGCTGATTGTGAGATCCGAATTGCGTCGAATCGTGCTTAGCTCATTTCGGCTAAATTTTTGATTTTTAAGGAGGACCCTGACCGAAATACACTCCTGACAATTCGGGCAGTGGGGTCGGTAAACGTAACCGCCCGAGCGTCTGAAGCCATGCTGAATCAAGGTGTTATAGGTTGGCATGTCCATATCCTTGTGGGGATTGGCGAATGCACTGACTGTATTCCTGTTTTCCAGGTAGGCGCAGGGCTCGGCTGCTGATGCAAAAAAATTT
This sequence comes from Gammaproteobacteria bacterium, assembly GCA_027293245.1. Classification (GTDB taxonomy): domain Bacteria; phylum Pseudomonadota; class Gammaproteobacteria. The sequence continues at coordinate 15,730 of JAPUFZ010000218.1, read as the reverse complement.
AGCCTGGTTTGATCATTCATCATTAATAATGATTTTTCGACTCGAACTCTATTTTACCTAAAAAGAGTTTAGACGGGAAATGTTTGCTTGTGGGGAAAACATGGATTAAATAAGACGAGCGGTCATTCGATAGCCCGGGTCATTGATATGGGTGAGAATTTCCTGATGTTTTTAACTAATCCCGAAAAATAATCGGCTGGTTTTCAGGCATTCGCCAGCCAGCTGGTCCACTTCTTTGTGCTGATGCCGGGCGATCGAATGCATAATATGGGGAAGGTAGGCGGGTTCATTGATACGGCTGACGGGTTTGATCGGTAAATCCCTGGGCAGCAAGTAGGGTGCATCGGTTTCTACCATGAGTCGCTGTGCGGGAATAAGACTAACCAGTTGTTGCAGTGCGAGGCCCCGTCGTTCGTCACATATCCATCCGGTGATACCGATGTGGCAATCCAGGTCCAGATAGTCGAGCAGCGCCGCCCTGCTGTCGGTAAAACAGTGAACCACGATCCTTGAGAGCCGTGTTCTATACTCACGCAGGATTTCGACGAAGGTATCGTGCGCGTCGCGCTGATGAGCAAATACCGGTTTTTCCAGTGCAATAGCGAGTTCGAGTTGGGCACGGAAAGCGTCGACCTGCTCATTACGGGGTGAATAATTTCGATTAAAATCGAGACCCGTCTCACCAATTGCCCGCACGCAGGCGTTTTCGGATAATTCCTGTAGGTTTTGGGGGGTATGACTCATCCAGTCACTGGCATGATGTGGATGTATGCCAACCGTGCAGACCAGCGCATCGGGATATTGCCGGCAAAGCTCGATGGCCTGTGTGCTTTCCTCGATATTGCTGGCTGTTACCACCATTTGTCCTACACCGGCATCTTGTGCGCGCTGCATCACCCCGCCCAGGTCTTTGATCAAACTCCGGTTTGTCAGGTTGACGCCGATATCGATGTATTTCATGAATTGACCAGAGGTTCCTTAGTGTTTAATTCCGGTTCCGCGTTCGAGGAGCGTCATACAGATAATAAAAAGCAAAATGATAAAGATTAGAATGACGCCGAGGGCAGTAGTCAATTCGATATCGCTAGTACCCCTGAAGCCGTGTCGGAAACTGTTGACCATGTAGAGTATCGGGTTGGCCAGAGACAGTTGTTGCCAGAACTCGGGTAGCAGTTTGATCGAATAAAATATGCCTCCGAGATAGGTCAGTGGGGTTAATACAAAGCTTGGAATGATCGCAATATGGTCGTAATTAGTGGCAAATACCGCGTTGATCAAACCGGCAAGAGAAAACAGAAATGCTGTCATAAAAGCGACGATAAACACGATCAGCGGGTTATAAATATAAAAATCGGTGAAAAATAAAGAGACCAGGGTGACCGCAGCGCCGACACACAAACCCCGGGCCACACCACCGGACACGAAACCGAGCAAAATCACTATATTCGGAATTGGCGCAATCAGCATTTCTTCGATGTAGTGAGAATGTTTCGCCCCGAAAAACGACGACACGACATTCGAATAGGAATTGGTAATGATCGACATCATTACCAGGCCGGGCATGATGAAATCGACATAATTCATGCCATCCATTGTGCCTATTCTTGCTCCGATCAGGTTGCCGAATATAATAAAATACAATCCAACCATGACGATCGGTGGAATAAAGGTTTGCATCCAGATTCGGCCGAAGCGTAGAATTTCCCTGCGCGCTATGGTTTGATATGCTACCCAGTATCGAGTCGGTTTCACTGGGGTTTCTCTGGTTTTGCTGTCAACGCGATAAATAACTCTTCCAGTCGATTGGTTTTGTTTCGCATCCGGTTGACATTAAGTTTTTTTGTATCCAGTTGCTGAATTAAATCGTTTATCGAAAGCGACTTGGGTACCTCAACCTCGATTGTATGTTCGTCAATCATTTCAACCTTGCCAAACCCCTTGAGCCCGGGCGCCTCGGTGATAATATCTTTCATATAGAGCACAAATATTTCACTGTTCAGGCTCTTGAGCAGGGATTTCATACTGGTATTTTTGATGATCAGGCCCTCGTCTATAATGGCGACATTTCGGCACATTGTTTCAGCTTCTTCGAGGTAATGCGTGGTCAGAATGATAGTCGTACCCTGGGAGTTGATCTCATCCATGAACTGCCACATCGAGCGGCGTAGCTCGATATCAACTCCCGCTGTCGGTTCGTCCAGGATCAGCAGACGCGGTTTATGTATCAAGGCCCTGGCGATCATCAAACGGCGCTTCATGCCGCCAGAAAGGGCTCGCGCCTGTGCCTTGCGATGGGACCATAAACCCAGTTGCTTCAGGTAATGCTCGGTGCGTTTACGGGCTATTTTTGCTGGAATCCCATAAAAACCAGCCTGATTGGTAACAATCTCGTTGATCGGTTCATAGGTATTGAAATTAAATTCCTGTGGTACTGAACCCAGTAACGATTTGGCCTGGATCAATTCGCTGTCGATAGAATGGCCAAATACCTTGACCGTGCCGCTGGTTTTATTGACCAGCGAAGAAATGATTCCGATACAGGTCGATTTACCCGCGCCGTTGGGGCCGAGCAGGGCAAAAAAATCACCTTGTTCCACGTTAAGATCAATGCCCTTCAGTGCCTGCAGGCCACCGGCATAAGTCTTGTGTAAATTATTAATTTCCAGAGCGTACATTGAGGCGCGATTAGGACCTTTAGATAATCAGCCGACAAGCTTAGGGATTCGTAATTAAAAATCAAGTCGCTGCTAAAATGCTAAGCTAAACAGGAGTGTAACTTTTTCACAAGCTTATCGAACTGCAGGCGCGTTAAGCTGCGATTCAGTATTGGTTGCCTATATTAGCAGTCATCAGGCCACTGCTGGGGATAGAAATGACATGCCATCCGGGAAAACGAATTCGAATTTACGTTCACTTTGTAGCCGTGAATTAATTTAATCTAAAACATCATCAGGCGAATATTCAAATGCGCGCAATAGTCATTGAAGATGACCTCGATATACAAAAACAAATCGTCGACCGTCTGAAGCGGGAGGGTTTTGCGGTTGATAGTGCCGACAATGGCGGCGAGGGATTATATTTACTGGAAGAGTATCCCTGTGATGTCGCGATTATAGACCTGGGTCTGCCAAAACTGTCCGGGCTAGAAGTGATAGCTGCGATACGCAAACAGGGAAACAGCATTCCGATTCTGATTCTGACGGCGCGTGGTCGATGGCAGGATAAGGTAGAAGGGCTTGATGCAGGCGCCGATGACTACCTGGTAAAGCCGTTTCACCATGAGGAAATGATGGCCCGTATTCGGGTTTTGATTCGCCGCGCCTCGGGCTGGTGCGATTCTCGTATTGTCTGTTCACCGGTGAGTCTGGATACGGCAACGCAAAGAACCTATGTGGATGATCGGGAACTGGATTTGACCGCCTTCGAATACAAGGTGCTGGAATACCTGATGCTCCATGCCGGCGAGGTGATTTCAAAGACCATGCTGACCGAACACCTTTACGATGACGAAGCCGACAACGACAGTAACGTAATCGAAGTCTTTATCCGGCGATTGCGGCAAAAGCTCGACCCGGAAGAAACCCTGCAACCGATTGAAACCCTGCGCGGAAGAGGCTACCGTTTTACCCTCGCACGAATTGAGCAACCCTGAACCCCTGGTATCGATGAAATCGATAAAATCCCGACTGACATTAGTCTCAATGGTCGTCTTGATCATCTTCATGATACTGACTGCAATAGCACTGGAAAGAGCTGTGGTCAAGCGCGCATTGGCGGCAGAAGAAGATCGGTTGCAGGTATTAATCTATAGCCTCCTGGCCGCCGTTGACCGAAACCGGACAGGCTTGAGTATTACCATATCGGCTGATCGCCTGTTCGAAAATAGCTTAATGATCAGAGATTCAGGCCTTTACGCCATGCTCTACAACGGCGCAGGAGACGAAATCTGGCATTCTCGTTCGACCAGTATCCGGTTTCCTGATATCGAGAAAATGGAACCCGGTGACTGGCAGTTCAAAATACTGGAATTTGGTCCAAAACCTTATTTCAGATTGGCCTTTGCGATTCAATGGCCAAATGTAAATGATAAATTACAGCGCTATGATGTCGTTATCTGGCAGGATGCGACCGACTATTTCGGCCAACTGGATCGATTCCGAAGAATTTTATGGGCCTGGCTGATCGTTACTACGACGCTACTACTGGGGGTGATGTACCTGGTCATGATGTGGAGCCTGCGGCCACTGAAAAAAGTCGGCCTCGAAATCAAGGCAATAGAGGACCGGAAACAGACAGGATTTGAGCGCAGTTATCCGCTGGAAATAGCCCCGCTTACCGAAAACCTGAATATTTTGCTTGAACGTGAGCAATATCAGCAGCAGCGTTACCGGAACGCGCTGGATGATCTGGCGCACAGCTTGAAAACCCCGCTCGCAATCCTGAGTGGACTGGCCGACGCCGAAAAAAAGGGCAGTATCGAGCTAGAGACCCTCGGCGAACAGGTCGACAGGATGAACCAAATCGTCTCCTATCAATTACAAAGGGCGAGCAATGTTGCCGGCATACAAATAAATAAACCGATTGATCTGGTGCAGATCATAACCAAGATAGTCTCGGCACTGGACAAGGTTTACGTTGAAAAATCGGTGCGGGTCGAATTCCGGTTAGCCCCTGTAATTCTGATTAGAATGGATCAAAGTGACTGTCTGGAGGTGATCGGTAATCTGTTAGATAACGCGTTTAAATATTGCCAGGGTCATGTTTTGATAGGATCACATTCGGTTAATAACGGCAAGATGCAATTGACCATTGAAGATGATGGGCCGGGCCTTTTGCAAATTGAAGTAGAGCAGATATTGAATCGTGGAGCACGCCTGGACCAAACCAGCGAAGGGCAGGGTATTGGGCTGGCGGTGGTAGCCGATATCGTCAAATCCTACAGCATCGAGATGACTTTTGATCGATCGGCATTGGGTGGGTTGAGCGCAACCCTCGCGTTTCAGACCGCCTGATAACGATTCATGCGGTTAGTGATAGCCATATTCCATAAAGAATGACTACCGCGCCTGGCAGATAGATCATTCTCTGCATCAGTTTTGACCAGGTGATGCTGCTAAATTTGCGCTGATCCCGATAATCAAGTCCCTGCATACTGATCCTCCCGAGTGCTCGGCTCAATGCTGCTAGCTCTGAATTATAAGACCTGAGCTATAGCCCAAAGTTCACCGAATGATTAAGACTCCGGCTAAATCATTTGATACTGTCTATTCAACCCCTCGGTTGAACCGAAAAAATCGACCGGTGATTGATTGTTCTCGTACACGGGTTCCGATGAAACATGTTCGCCGACGCAAACAGTGCAGCGAAAGAACTTGACCAGACTCCTGTCAGTCGCGTTCTCATCGGTAACGAACATCGGGGAATTGCAATTCGGGCATTTCATAACATCGCTCGCATTGGTGAGTAATTTTATTTGCCCGTAGTATAGCCTTAATCGGTCAAAGCACAACATATTGTGATGGAAAGTGAAAAATTCCACTATATATAGTAGTTGAGCCCTTGTGCAAAGATATTAAGTTTTACATTTAAACTCAATGATCTAGCTGACTATGCGCACAAAGTACTTCAGCATAATTTTGAATTACAGCGGTAATATTTTTTTAACAAGCGTCAAATTAAAGTAGTTTCAGGAAGACTAGACGCGGTCGGCTATTACCACTAATCGTTAGGCAGATATAGATAAGCCTGAAATCCCACTACGCCAAAAGATCAAAGGCGATACTGATTCTCTGCTGTGAACTTTCAAATGGAATGGTGCGGTGAAATTCGAATGACGGAAACATGAACATTCGGCCTTCCCGGGGCTCGAACATGCGAACCCGATGCTCGACAGCGCAGCGGAATTCGTCGGGTGGACGTCCGAATTCTATCCAGCCTGAGCGGGATTCATTGACGCTATGCATGACATCGGGCAACTGGGCATAGTAAACCCCGCTGATCCAGGCATTGCGATGCATGTGCGCAGTCTGGTGTCCCGTGCGATCAAGCACCGTACCCCAGATATCGATTTTGCCGAGATCAGGAATCTGCCGGATATAAGGGTGATCGACATCTTTGGATACAGAACTCATATACTCGTCGTAGGCTGCAATAATCATCTCTTGCAATTGCGCGATAGGCCCCCTCGGCTCGAGTGCCAGGTTCTCCGTCTGTTGACCGTGACGGGTCGCCACATTGGCTGGCTCGCGGGTCAGCGTTGGATGCGACAATACGTGCTTTACCAGTGCTTTATTAAACTCTGCCAGGTCCGCGAACCCGGCGGGTGCGTCAAAATCCTTTTTCCTGATGATCCGGTCCATACTCAGGATCGATGCGGCGCTGTCCGGATCGCCGACTTCAGTGGCAGCGATGGCCTTGAAGGCCAGTGCATCGCGATCACCGGGGTAAAACTTTAACGCCTGGTTACTCGCATCCAGGGCATCCTGGGGTCGACCGAGCCGCAGAAGACTACTCGCCAGGTTGGTCGCCGCGCCTGGATAGTCGGGGACTAAATCCAGTGCATTGCGGTAACTCAGGATGGCGGTTTCCAGTTCATTGGTTTGTCTATAAGCATTGCCCAGATTGAACAGGGCTTGCGGGTAATCTGGTTTTAGTTCGAGTGCGCGACGTTGGCTAGAAATGGCTTCCTCCGGTTCACCATTCGCGGTCAATGCCGTACCCAGATTGAAATGAGCCTGCGAACTATCGGGATGAACCTTAACCACAGACCGCAAGCAATTGACGCTCTGTTGCGTCTGTCCCAGGTCCATGTAAATTGAACCGCCCAGATTAAGTGCATGTGGATGTTGCGGATGACCCGTGAGTACCAACTGGCATTTTCTTAGCGCCAGCTTCAAATTGCCTGACTTGTAGAGTCTCAATGCCTCATTCAAAATTAGAGATGGATTTTCTCTATGAGCTGATTCCTTTTTCTGCTGTCTGCGTTTCTTGCGGCTCATTCATGCCTCAAATTGTTCAATGGGATATCGCTTTGAAACCAATATCAGTACGGAAATAAGCATTTGGCCAGTTGATTTCCGCGACAACTTGATAAGCTTTCAGCTGGGCCTGGGCAACACTCTCACCCATCGATACCGCGCAAAGCACGCGTCCACCGTTTGAAGTGATGTTGCCTTCGCTGTCCAGGCGGGTACCGGCGTGAAATATCTTCGAACTTGAGTCTTCGGCCGGTATGTTGGTTATCAGTTCTCCGCGCGCGTAGGTTTCGGGGTAGCCGCTGGCTGCCAATACCACGCCGAGACTGTAACGGGGGTCCCACACCGCGGTTTTTCCGGCCAGCCGGCCTTCACAGGCAAGGAGGCAGAGTTCCACCAGGTCTGATTGCAGGCGCATCATAATCGGCTGGGCTTCAGGGTCACCAAAGCGGCAATTGTATTCAATTACCCTGGCCTGTCCCTGCGCGTCAATCATTAGCCCGGCGTAAAGAAAGCCGGTATAGTGCGTGCCCTCGGTGGCCATGCCGCGTACGGTTGGCATGATAATCGTCTGCATAATATGGTCCTCGATCTCCGCGCTAACCACCGGTGCCGGCGAATAGGCACCCATGCCACCCGTGTTAGGCCCCAGGTCACCGTTGTCCCTGGCCTTGTGATCTTGCGATGTGGCCATCGGCAACACCTGTTCGCCATCGACCATACAGATAAAGCTGGCCTCTTCACCGGCAAGACACTCTTCGATGACGACTCGGTGGCCGGCCTCGCCAAATGCATTGCCGGCGAGCATGTCATTTATCGCGTTGATAGCCTGTATTTCGGTCTGAGCGATGATCACACCCTTGCCCGCTGCGAGACCATCAGCCTTGACGACGATGGGAGTACCCTGGGCTTTGACATAGTCAGCCGCGGGTTCGATTTCGGTAAAGCTCTGATAACTGGCCGTTGGGATCTGGTGGCGCGCATGAAATTCCTTGGTGAAGGTTTTCGATCCCTCGAGTTGGGCAGCCGCCGCGCTCGGGCCGAAGATGCGTAATCCGGCCTGCCGGAACCGATCGACGATACCGGCTACCAGCGGTGCCTCGGGTCCGACGATGGTGAGGTCGATTGCCTGCGATTGCGCAAATTCGAGTAGAGCGCTTATGTCTTCGGCACCAATATCGACATTACTGATTTTCGCTTCCTGCGCAGTACCCGCATTGCCCGGCGCAACATAAACCTGGCTGACGAGTCTTGATTGAGATGCTTTCCAGGCCAGTGCGTGTTCGCGCCCACCACCGCCAACTACTAATACTTTCATCTCCTCACCCCGGGAAGCATTGGTGGAGTACTGCCATTAGTGCCGAAAATGCCGCATACCGGTAAACACCATCGCCATACCATGATCATTAGCCGCGGCAATTACCTCGTCGTCTCGCATCGATCCGCCCGGCTGAATCACTGCACTAATTCCGGCCTCATGGGCCGCATCGATACCGTCACGAAATGGGAAAAATGCATCTGAAGCCATGACCGAACCGGTGACTTCCAGGCCTGCATGTTCGGCTTTCATTCCGGCGATGCGGGCACTGTTGATCCGCGACATCTGACCCGCGCCGACGCCAATCGTCATGCGTTTGCCAGCGTATACGATAGCATTTGATTTGACAAACTTGGCCACCTGCCAGGCAAATAAAAGATCCTGCATTTGATCTTCAGTCGGTTGCAGTTTGGTTACCACGGTTAGTGAATCATAGAGTTCTGCGTCGACATCCTGAACTAGCAGGCCACCATTCACGCGCTTGTAGTCGAGCCGGTAAACCGGGTTTTGCCAGTTACCGCAGGCGAGTAAGCGGACACTCTGCTTGCCCGCGACAATGTCACTTGCCTCGTTGTCCACCTCCGGCGCTATGATCACCTCGACAAACTGGCGATCTATGATTGCCTGGGCAGTTTTTGCATCGAGGCGCCGGTTGAACGCGATGATGCCGCCGAATGCCGATTCCGGGTCGGTGATGAACGCCCGCGTATAGGCGTCGTGAATATTATCGTCTACCGCCACACCGCATGGGTTGGCGTGTTTGACGATGACACAGGCCGCTTGCTCGAACTGCTTAACGCATTCCAGGGCTGCATCGGTATCGCCAATGTTGTTATAGGAAAGCGCCTTGCCCTGTAGCTGTGTCGCACTGGCGATGCCAGGTTCCAAGACGTTTGATTCGACATAAAATGCGGCGTTTTGATGTGGGTTTTCTCCATAGCGCATGCCTTGCGCGTGTTGATACTGGAAATTTATCGTGCGTGGAAATAGCTGGTCCTCGGGTTTCTGCACCAGGCGACCGAAATAATTCGCGATGGCACCATCATAATTGGCAGTGTGTTCATAAGCCTTGATCGCGAGCGAGAATCGGGTCTTGTCGTCCACGGCACCGTTATTGTTCTCCATTTCCTGCAGTACCTGGGAGTAGTCGAGTGGATCAACGATCACGGTAACTCTGGCGTGATTTTTCGCGGCTGCGCGCACCATCGCCGGGCCGCCTATATCGATATTCTCAATCGCGTCTGCAAGCGTACAATCGGGATTCGCAACGGTAGCCTGAAATGGATACAGGTTGATAACGACCAGGTCAATTGGTTTTATATCGTGTGCCTGCATAACTTCCTCGTCGATCCCGCGCCGGGCGAGGATGCCACCGTGTATCTTTGGATGCAGGGTCTTGACCCTGCCAGCCATCATTTCTGGAAAGCCGGTATAGTCAGAAATTTCGATTACCGGTATATCCTGTTGGGCGATTAAACTCGCTGTACCCCCGGTAGAAAGGATTTCTACTCCCTGTGCGTGTAAGTTTTGTGCTAGTTCGATAACATCGGTTTTATCGGATACGCTGATTAAAGCGCGGCGTACGGGACTGGCTGTAGTGGGCATAAATATGACTGGATAGTGTTAAAAAAGCGGCATTATAGCCGATAGAAAATAGAGCGGCAGCAATACCCTGAATTTAGTATTCTATTTGATAATGTTTTAATTTTTTACGCAGTGTGCCGCGATTGATACCAAGGTAGGTTGCGGTTTTACACTGGTTGTTATTGCAGTGCTGTAACACGGTTTGCAATAGAGGTTGCTCGATTTCAGAGATCACCGTCTCGAACAGATTGTGGGGGATTTCTCCATCCAGATCAGTCAGATACTGACGTATCGCTTGCTCGACTGATTGTTTTAATGAGCTTGTCTGCTGTCTAGTTTTCACGACAACCAACCATAAATTCCCCCAGAATTCATGAAGCCCTGGCAATTCTCCCTGAAAACCATTGCTCAAAGTATATATTTACCATGCCTAACTGGTTATCGGCCGTGGTCGCCTGCATCAACGCCGTTTTGACATGCCGATAGGCGCCGCTTTGGCCCAGTTGCCAGTTAATGTGTTTGCGTGCGATTTGTACCCCTTGAAACTCTCCATAAAATAGGTACAGATTTTTTAAATGATCTAGTAGCCATGTTTTTTTTTGTTGATCTGTCGGTTCGTTGGCGATTTGACCAGTATTCAGATAGTGTTCCATCTGATGAAAAATCCAGGGCTGCTGCTGCGCAACACGGCCAACCATGATAGCATCCGTGGCCGTGAAATCCAAAACCATTTTGGCCTTTTTCGCAGAATTGATATCGCCATTTGCTATTACTGGGATTCCTACCGACTGTTTTACGCGGCGGATGGTCGCGTATTCTGCCTCCCCTGAAAATTTGTCCTCGCGGGTACGTCCGTGCACAGTCAGGGCCTGAATGCCACAGTCTTCGGCGATTCTGGCGACTTCCAGTGCATTCCGGGTTCGTCGGCACCAGCCGGTTCTTATTTTTAATGTCACCGGTACCGGTACTGCCCTGACCACGGATTCAAGAATAGCGCGTACCAGCGAGGTGTCCTTTAACAGCGACGATCCGGCATCGACCCTGCAGACCTTTTTTGCCGGACAACCCATGTTGATATCGATAATCTGGGCGCCGTGGTCGACATTATATGCGGCCGCATGCGCCATCATTTCGGGGATACCGCCGGCAATTTGAACAATAACTGGCCCTGGTTCTCCCTGGTGGTCCAAGCGCAGTTGAGTTTTCCGGCTTTGTCGCAGATCGGGTCGGCTACTGATCATTTCAGACACGGTCATACCGGCCCCGAGGGAGCGGCAGAGTTGTCGAAACGGCCTGTCGGTGACCCCTGCCATGGGTGCTAGCACCAGACGGTTCTCGAAGCGGTAGGGACCAATGCTAAAAGGCATATTTAAGTTCGTTTCGATCTATTTCTGGAGCAGGCGATTATAGCGAATTTTTAGATTGAATCGGCAGCATTGGGCAATTCAGGATCGCTTATTGTCGTCTTGTCCTGTCTTCTTCGACTCACTGGATCGGGCGAGCCGCATTCGAGAAAGATGCGCTTTGTGCAGGTCGCACAAATATCCTTGTCGAGTTTTTCAAAGATCCCGGCAATCGCCTCGTCCTTGGAGTCATAAATATTGTCGGTACCGATCTCATCGCAATAACCCCCCTTATTCATCACCCGGGCAGCGCTATCCTTGAGTCTATATAGATACAAATCCCCGCCTTTTTTACGCCTTTCCCTGGCTTCGCTAACCAGTAATTCGGCACCAGCCACGTCGATCTGGTTAATGCCCTTGGTGAGTAGTAATAAATGTTTTTGTTCAGGGTAGTGCTCTCGATAACGGCGTAGTAGCTCGCCGACGTGCGCTACCGATCCAAAATATAGCGAATCGTCCAGACGTAAAATTTTCAACTGCGGACATTCGGGCAGGTTGACGCCGGTCCAGAACTTGCGATTCCTGGAATTTGGGTTGGGTACACGGGGCAATAGTTTTGGCTTCGATGTTTTCCTTAAATATATCATCAGTGATAAAATGACTCCGAGCAGGATTGCGAATTCCAGCTTCAAAAATAGCGTGCTCAGAAAGGTAACGATTAAAATGCCTGCTTCATTTTTATCGGCTCGAAGAATTTTTGCAATTTGGGCAAAATTGATTAAGCGCCAGGCCACCAAAATCAATAAACCAGCTACCGCTGCCTTAGGTAGATAGGCTGTTAATGGCGCAACAGCCAGTACGATAATGATCAGTATGACACCGGCTGAAGCTGCCGCTAATGGCGTACGGGCACCTGAATCATAGTTGGCACCACTGCGGTTAAATGAGCCGGTGGCCACATAGGAAGAGAAAAAACTACCGGCAATATTGGAAAGCCCCTGGCCGATAAATTCCTGGTTTCCCGAAATCGGTTGTCCCGATTTAACCGAGATAGAACGTGCAATCGATACCGCCTCGGTCAGGGCAAACAGTGTCATTGCCAATGCCAGTGGCGCCAGATCTCTTAACACTTCGAGGGAAAATTCAGGTGCCGACAGAGGTGGTAACTGGCGTGGCAATGCACCTACCATCTCAATGCCGGTAAACTCCTGACCAAATGACAAGTTCAGTAAAACAGCGACGATACTGCCCAGCAGCAGGGCTGCGATCATGCCGGGAAACCTGGGATCAATCTTGTGCGCAATCGTACCCACTACCAGTGTAGTCATAGCCACTGCTGTGGCCAGTGGGTGCAGTGCGTCCCAATGGGTGAACAGGTAACTTATGTCCTGTGTCAGGTGTTCACTATCGTGTAAGTCGATACCCAGAAAAGTTTTACCCTGTTTGGCCACGATCAGACAGGCCGCGCCGGCAGTAAATCCGATGATGACCGAGTGAGATATAAAATTGACCAGTGTGCCGAGCCGCACCAGCCCCATCACCAACTGTATAATACCGACCATGAACGCGAGCGTGATCGCCATCGATATGTATTCTGCACTGCCGGGCGTAGCGATGACGCTAAGGGATGAAAACATGACGATAGATGCGGCTGTTGTTGGGCCGGAAACCAGATGCCAGGACGACCCCCAAAGCGCGGCGATAATCGCCGGTACCATGCTCGTGTAGAGGCCGTACTCTGGCGGCATACCCGCGATTGCGGCGAATGCGACACCCTGGGGCAAAACGATAGCAGCGCCAGTTAAACCAGCCAGCAGGTCTATCCGGATTGTCTCTTTGGTTAGATTCTTGCCCCAACGTAAAAAAGGGAAATATTTTGTGGCTTGAAAATGAAAATTCATGTTTGCTTTCGTTCAGTTTCCAGGTAACGAAAAAAGTAGGGCCTGATAAAAAATAAGACCAAAATATTTAAACAGCCAGATAATTTAACCGTCATTCTTCTTATAGCTGCTAGCTTGAAGATTAACAACCCGGGCCATTCAGGGTTTTAAAGACGCGTTGCTTAGAACCAGGCCTGTAAATTGATCAGAGGCTCCTTAAATTCAGTAATTTAAATCGTATACCCCGGTGACTTAATGATCCCGGCAATGTACCCGAGATTGACACTAAAATACAGCCTGTTCGAGGCCTTGTGTGGCAGTTTATTTCAATGCTGGTATTAATCCGGTTTATACCGGATTGTTGCTCCTACAGGAACTCGAATTCGTAGGTCAACGCATCGGCTCCGGGGTCGACTATTTCGAGTCGAAATTGAACTGGTTTGGCGATAGCCATGACGGTCCGATTTTTATCGGTTTGCAGGTATTCGGTCGAATTAAATAATCGATTTGCAATCAGGTTGCCCTGGATATCGAACAGGCTAACCAGCAGTTGTGGAAATTTCTGAGCAAATGAAGCCTGGTTAACAAATGATCCACTGACCATTAGTGCATTCGGTTGAACCGGGTGGGTGAAGACATTGCGTTCTAATAATTTGATTTGCTGCGTGCTCGAAAATTGTGACTCATTACATGGAAGAACCCGGCAAAGGCTTAATACCTGCTGCTGGAACTGGGGTCTTGCCACCAGCGGGTAACGTTGGTAGTAAATTGCCTGTGCAATTCCCAGGGTAGACAATAGTAAGATGCCGATCAGCCATAACAGGGGCGCAAAATTTGACAGGATACTGTACTTGTGCCCGTACATGGCTTCGTGCAAGCTGAGTTCAGATGCTGGTTCAGGACCCTGGTTTTCACTGAGAAGTGATTGCTGCAAGCTTGTGGGCTGCCGTCTGTCGTGATTTTTCAACGCGATCAGGGCATTGAAAATTTCGTCGCATTCACCACATCGCACCTTTCCATGCGCAGCCTGCAGTTGTTGCTCGGTAACCCGAAAACGACTCTGGCAATGGTGACAGCTGGTTTCCATAATCTCGCTGCGACCTGTATTTTTATTTTGCATTGATCACCATGATATTATTCCAGTCGCCGGAAATCGCTTTCGCGTTCCGGCTTTCGAGTCCCTGTTATACGCACCCAGTCCTCTCTTTGCTTTTCTGAATTCAGGTTAAAAAAAGGCTGGTAAGCACATTTTATATCATTTACCTGATGTTTGAGTATTCCTGAAAGCAAAATCCTGCCTTTAGGTTTTACCAGGCTTGCAAATTTCGGTGCCAGTTCGATTAAGGGTCCAGACAGAATATTAGCGATCAACAGGTCGACCTCGTCGATTGCCAGTAGAGTCGCCAGAGAAATATGCAGCATTTCCGGCTCGATGTCATTCCTGAGCGCATTTTCGGTACTCGCGCTGAGCGCCTGCGGGTCAATATCAACCGCAAATACACTGCTCGCACCGAGTTTGCAGGCGGCAATTGCGAGTATGCCGGAACCGCATCCATAGTCGATGACTGACTGTTCTTTAAAATCATTATCACCCATCCATTCAAGGCAAAGCCGGGTCGTTGGATGGCTACCGGTACCAAATGCGAGGCCTGGATCAAGTTGTATGTTTGTCGCTGAGGGGTCAGGTGGCTGTAACCAGCCAGGCACTACCCATAATTTGTGTGCGCACTGGACAGGTTTGAAATGTTGTAGATGAACGCGTTCCCAGTCCTGATCTTCGAGTATGGATTTACGCGCAGTAGCAAGCTGATGATCGGGCAGTAATTTGATTAGCTGGTCGTACAGGTCTTCAAGTTGCCGGGTTGGCTCGAACATGCCGGTCACGACCGAATGTTGCCACACTGGACTGTCGCCCGGGAGTGGCTCGTAAATTGGGCTGTCCCGCGCATCACTGAGTGTGATGCAGACAGCGCCAATGGCCAGCAGACTGTTTTCGGTTTGCTCCAGCTCGTCTGCCGTAGATTGAACACTGAGTTGCCACCAGGCCATGAGAAGTTAGTTCAGAAATAATCCGGGGCTGCTTAACTAATTCCCAGCTTCTTCTCCAGGTAGTGGATATTGGTGCCACCGTTGGCGAAGTTTCCATCGTTCATAATTTCCCGCTGTAACGGGATGTTGGTTTTAATGCCCTCGATCACTATTTCGGAAAGTGCGCCTTTCATACGCGCAATAGCGGACTCGCGCGAGTTGCCGTAGGTAATTAACTTGCCAATCATAGAGTCGTAATAAGGCGGTACGGTGTAGCCGTTGTATATGTGTGAATCCATTCGGACGCCGGGTCCGCCCGGAGCATGGTAAAGCGTTATCTTGCCGGGCGAGGGCAGGAAGGTCTTGGGATCTTCGGCATTGATTCGACATTCGATGGAATGACCATGCACCACAATATCTTCCTGTTTGTAACGCAAGGGATTGCCGGATGCTATCGATATTTGCTCCTTGATAATGTCTACCCAGGTAATCATTTCAGTCACCGGATGTTCAACCTGGATGCGCGTGTTCATTTCAATGAAATAGAATTCATTATTTTCATACAAAAATTCGAAGGTCCCCGCTCCCTCGTAATCCATTTGT
>JAPUFZ010000217.1 GCA_027293245.1 Gammaproteobacteria bacterium | reverse complement strand
CACCCATCGTCTGGGCTCCAGACTGTTTGAAGGCGAGTATTACTACCTGCTGGGTAGAATTGCAATCCAGCAGGGTGATCGACAACAGGCACGTAAGCTCGCCCAGACGGCGGTTGATATTTTACGCGAATCTGAATCGGGCATGACCTTTGGTGGTCCCATTGCCCTGGGCGTACTTGCGCTCGCCCTCGAAGATCCGGACCAGCGTCACCAGGCACTGGCCGAAGCTGAGGAGTTGCTCGAAAAAGGTAGCGTTGGGCACAACTACCTGGTTTTCTACGAGGATGCCATGGAGGTATCCCTGGAAATGGAACAATGGGACGAGGCGGATCGATATGCACAGGCGCTGGAAGACTACACTCGCGCTGAAACCTTACCACGCTGCGATTTTTTCATCTCTCGGGGTCGTGCGCTCGCCGCCCACGGTAGAGGAAAGCAGGACCATGAGGCAAAAGCAGAACTTCGACGACTGCTAGACGAGGCGGGGCGGGCCGGTCTTATTATTGCCTTATCTGCATTGGAAGCAGCGCTTGCGGCGAATTAAAATTGGGTATTCAACAGAAGCTCGCGATAGCCTATACTTTAACTTGAGATTTAGATAATGGGCTTATCCCGAGGTTTCGGGAAAGGAGAGTGTGATGATACTATCTAATGTATTACGTCAAAAAAGTAACGATATCTTCAAAATAAAATCCACTGCCAGTATCGCCGATGCAGCGGTCGCGCTAACGGATAAGAAAATAGGCGCCTTGCTGGTCGAGGACGACTCCGGCAAAATAGCCGGAATTATATCTGAGCGAGATATAGTCGGTGGTATGGGGCCGCATGGTGCCGACCTGCACGATGTACCAGTATCGGAATTGATGACTACCAGGCTGATTAAATGTGCTCCAAGTGATACGGTTTTAGAAGCCATGGCAATGATGACCGATCGTCGAATCAGGCATTTGCCGGTATTCGATGGAGATGACCTGGTCGGAGTCATCAGCGTCGGCGATCTGGTGAAGTACCGCATCTCGGAAGTGCAGGCCGAGGCCGAAGCGATGCGCCAGTATATCGCATCGTGACAGCAAACACCTGAACACTGGAGCCTTGTGCTGAAATCCAGCAATCTCCGCATTGACCTGGACCGACTTTTAAACCGGATCGAAACACTCGCGCAGATTGGTGCCATCGATGGCGGCGGCGTTTGCCGAATGGCTCTTACTGATGAAGACCGACGTGGGCGTGACCTCGTGGTCGGCTGGATGAAGGAACTGCATCTGGATATATCGATCGATCGCATAGGAAATGTCATCGGTATGCGTGCGGGAATCGAACCGGCGGCGCCGGTATTGACTGGATCGCACATTGATACCGTCGCAACCGGCGGACGCTACGATGGCAGCCTCGGCGTGCTCGCGGGTCTCGAAGTAATAGCAACCCTGAATCAAGCCAATCTAACCACGCGTAAGTCACTCGCTGTCGGTTTTTTCACCAATGAAGAAGGTGCACGGTTTGCGCCGGATATGATGGGCAGTGCCGTACACCAGGGCGTTTTCGAGGTCGAAGATATGCTCAGGATTATCGGTATCGATGGTTCGACCCTGGGCGAGGAACTCGATAAAACAGGTTACGCCGGGGACACGCAGACGGGCGCATTCCGTGCCGATTGTTTTATCGAACTGCATGTCGAACAGGGTCCAGTTCTGCAGACCGGGAATTACGAAATAGGCGCGGTAGAAGGAGTTCAGGGCATATCCTGGACCGAGTACCGCTTATCCGGAACTTCTAATCACGCCGGAACCACGCCGATGCAGTTGCGCCAGGATGCCGGCTATGTCGCGTCGGCTATATCAGTAGAAGCACGACGGATAGCGAAATCGATGGGTGCTGATCAGGTCGCTACCGTTGGCGTCACAGAACTCAGCCCGAACCTCATCAATGTCATCGCCAGAGCAGCTTTGGTCACTGTCGATTTACGTAATACCGACGAGCAAAAATTGCAACAGGCCGAGCATTCGATGGCCGATTTTGTTACTGAAATCTGTAACAGCGAAGCTGTCACTTTCGAGAGCCGAACGCTGGCCAGATTTGAGCCGGTAGAATTTGACCACAGCATGGTTAAGCTGGTGGCTGAGACGGCAAGATCGCTCGATTACAAAGTCAGGAAAATGCCTTCAGGCGCAGGACATGACGCTCAAATGTTCGCTCCTAATTGCCCCACCGCAATGATCTTCGTGCCCAGTCGCGATGGCATTAGTCACAATGTCGCAGAATACACCGAGCCAGAACATCTGCGCGCCGGCGCCGATGTTTTACTCCAGGTTTTGTTAGCCAAAAGCCGCGAAGGTTAGTTTTAAATAATTATGTCTGTACTCAAGCTGGCGTTATAATGTAAAAAAACACCGAAGGAGTACCAGGATGGCTTCAACCCAGCAAGACGCCCGCGGCGTACCAGTTTCATTTTGTAAGGCCGAATCGCTCGCCAATTTCGAAACCGCGTTACTCCAGTTTCAGTCCTATTTTGGCGACCCCACCGTGACGCTGGAAAAAACTCTGGAGCATGACCCCGAATTTGTTCTCGGCCACGTGTTCTATGCCAGTGTATTGCTGATGATGACCGAACGGCAATACATTCCGATGATACGCGAGCATATCGAGGCTGCAGAATCACTTGCGGCTAAAGCCAATGACCGCGAGAAACGACTAACCCTTGCAGCGAGACAGTGGATGGAAGGACATTGGGACCTGGCCAGTCTCACCTGGGACAATGTACTGGCGGATTTCCCACGTGATGCGATGACATTACAATTGGGTCATCTCACCGATTTCTATCGCGGCGACTGTTTCAACCTGCGCGATCGCATTGGCCGGGCAATGAGCCGGTGGGATAAATCGGTGCCTGGCTATTCGTATATCCTGGGTATGCAGGCATTTGGCTTCGAAGAATGCAACCAGTACGATAAATCAGAAGCTACCGCGAATGCGGCGCTTGATATCGAGCCTCGTGATGGCTGGTCGGTACATGCCCTCGCGCATACGCTGGAAATGCTGGGCCGCTACGAGGAAGGCAAGCTGATGTACACCAGCCGCGAACAGGACTGGGCACCCGATAACGGTTTTGCCTTCCACAATTGGTGGCATCTCGCCCTGTATCACATCGAGCACGAAGACTTTGACGGTGCACTTGAGCTCTACGACAAGCAGATTCTGCCCGAAGATTCGGATGTATCGCTGCAGTTATGCGACGCCTCGGCATTGTTATGGCGCCTGTATTTGCAGGGGGTTGATGTTAGTCAACGCTGGGATCGACTGGCTAGCCTGTGGGCAGCAAAAACCCCGGTGGAAAACGGCTACTATGCCTTCAATGACATGCACGCGGTGATATCGTTAGTCGGTGCCGGGCGTTTCGACGCGGCAAACGAGGTGTTAAAGGCCGTTCGATCGGCTGCGAATAATAACATCGGTGTTAGCGCGATGATGGCTGGCGATGTGGGTATAGCAATCTGCGATGCAATGATCGCATTCGGACAGCAACGCTATGACGACGCGATCGACAAACTTTCACCCATTCGTACCCTTGCGCATCGCTTCGGTGGCAGTCATGCACAACGGGATATATTGACACAAACCCTCACCGAAGCCGCGATTCGCTCTGGCAACCTGGGCCTGAGCCACAGCTTGACAAGTGAACGTCTGGTGCACAAGCCGTTATCACCTCTGAGTCTCCGATTTGCCAACAAGCAGGTTATCTAGCACGCATATTGCACGAAGGGGATGAATTTCAGGGGGCAACTGGCAAATCCTTGTCATCGATTCTCCAGCGACTACCAATCTGTAGTGAAGGTGCGTAGAATGCCGCTGCCAAACAATGGCGACAATGCACAACACCGTTTAACAATAGAGAACTGAATGCCTGCTGCCGATAGTGCCCCTTCGGGCAAGAATTATTTTGCCTTTAAAGAGCACCTGAAAGGTGTTTTTTTCGGTAGTCAGGAACGCTTTGCTCCGATTGACGGCATGCGCGCGATCACCATGCTGAACGTAGTGCTGTTCCATTGTCTGTTTGGATATACCAAAATATACGACGAAGAGAAAAACCGGCTGTTCGTCGAGGGCTTACCTTCCTATTTAAACTGGGTATGGCAGGTCCGCGGTTCGGATTGTTTATTCCTGGTGTCCGGATTCCTGATGGGTATAACCCTGATCCGCGAATATCAAAAAACCAGCTCTATTGACGTCATGCGGTTTTACAAGCGTCGGGTCATGCGGATTTACCCCCTATTTCTGGTAGCGCTGGCAATTTATACGATGACCGATTTCGAAAGAAATATTCAGTATATCTGGTCAAACCTGCTTTTCATCACCAATTTTTCGGCGGAATATAGAAATATCGTGCCGGTCGGTTGGTCACTGGCGGTGCAAATGCAGTTTTACCTGATCGTACCTTTTATCGTGATGATCATATTCGCCACCCGGCACCGGCTGTTGCTGTTTGTGCTGCTATTCATAGCAGTAGTAATTTTACGCTATGTCATCGTCTTCACCCATCCTGAGCTAAATGACACTACCCAATATTCTTTTTACCTGGGTACCGCCACGACCCGGCTACAGGCGGACCTTTTATACTATAACCTGCACACTCGATTCGGACCCTTCGCGCTCGGATTAATAGTCGCTTACATCGGCCTGACCAAGGGTGCGGAAATCACGGCTATGACAGAGCGTTTTCCGCTGATAAATATCGTCGCTTACGGGCTTGGCTTCGGTCTGATGTACTGGGCCAGTTATATAGCGATTCATATGCCAAGCGACCCTTACTATCAGGATCTTAGCGAACTCAGAAACCTGAATTACATCGCCTCCAATAAAAATCTTTTCACCACCGGTTTTGCGATTGCAACATTTTTTGCCATCTACGGCTCAAAGGCGCTCAATCCGATTAAGTGGTTTGTATCTCGAAAGTTCTGGTACCCCATTGCCCAGCTCATCTTACCGATTTATTTTTTCCACTTTATTTTTATCGTACTTTCCGCAGTCATCCTGTTCCAAACCACCGACGAGGAAATGGTTCCAGTGGTGGGCGAGTATTACCTGTTCGCGTTGTTCTTCTTAACGGTATTTTTTACTTTTATCTTTTCGGTGATTTTTCACGTTTTTATCGAACAACCCTTCATAAAAATGCGGAACTGATACCGGGTCAACTTAGACGAGCATGTTAAACGAGATTCTGATACTGCTATTTTTTTCCGTTGTTAGCGTCGCTATTTTCAGGCAACTGAACTTCCCCTCGGTACTGGGTTATCTACTGGTCGGCATGCTCGCAGGAGAACATGCGTTTGGATGGATTCATGATTCGCATGCAATCGAACAGATCGCTGAAATCGGCGTCGTATTCTTACTCTTCACGATCGGTCTTGAGGTGTCGATTCCGCGGCTGATTGCGATGCGCAAAATCGTTTTTGGCATTGGTAGTATCCAGGTCATGGTCTCGACAGTGAGCACCATTGTGCTCGGAATCTGGATGGGATTGTCCTGGCAAGCCGCATTTGCTGTGGGTGGCGCACTGGCCATGTCATCGACTGCAATCGCGGTAAAACTATTGACCGAGCAACGCGAATTGCATTCTCGCCATGGCCATATCGCGCTCGGTATCCTGTTGTTTCAGGACCTGGCCGTGGTACCGTTTCTGGTATTAATCCCGATCTTCGCGGCACCGGAAACTGGCTCCATGTTGCCCACCATTACGATGGCGCTGGCTAAGGGTGCATTCGCATTTGCAGTGATTTTTTATGCCGGTCAATATCTGGTACGTCCGGCGATCAGGTGGGTTGCTTCGAGTCACTCGAGTGAACTGTTTACCCTGTTTATATTGTTTATCGCTTTAGTTGCAGCCTGGCTCACCTGGCAACTTGGACTGTCGCTGGCAATGGGGGCATTTCTAGCTGGTATTATGCTTGCCGAAACTGAATATCAACACCACGTCGAAATTGAAATTCGTCCATTTCGCGATATCCTCATGGGCCTGTTCTTCATCTCGGTTGGCACCCAGTTTGACTGGGCCATCATGGTCAACGATCCGATCACTGTGGGCGTCTTAACCATTGGCCTGATGGTTGGCAAAGGGCTCGCCATCATGATCATCACTCACTTCGCTGGATTCGAAAAAGGCGTCGCAATCCGCTCTGGGCTGGTGCTCGGCCAGGGCAGTGAATTTGGTTTTGCATTGCTGGCTCTTGCCCTGGTGACCGGCTTGTTGGACATAGAGATGAGCCAGCCTATCATCGCGGCGATCGTTATCAGTATGGCTATCTCACCGATCATCATTCGGCACAATGAAGCGATTGCGAACTATTTCGCCAGCGATTATGTCTCGCATCATCGTGAGGCTGAGTCCAACATTGAACAAGCCTGTAAAAACCTGAGTGACCATGTAATTCTTTGCGGGTTTGGGCGTACCGGACAAAATCTGGCACAGTTTTTAAAGCGCCTGAACATTCCGTTTATCGCGCTTGAATTAAACCCGGAGCTAATCGGTGAAGCCTGGGATGCCGGTGAACCGGTTTACTATGGCGACAGCAGCCGACCCGAAACACTCAACCACGCCGGCATCGACAGGGCCAAAGCCCTGGTCATTTCTTTTCCCGAGGTTATTGTGAGTCAACATATCACCCGCACAGCGAGGGAATTGTGTCCGGGTCTTCCGCTCATCGTACGTACCCGCGACGACCGGCACCTCGAGCAACTGCTTGAAAGCGGCGCCAGCGAAGTGGTCCCGGATACGATAGAATCAAGTATGATGCTGGCGCAACATACGCTTGCTAAGCTGGGTCTGGATCAGGAGGCTATCGATGAAATGCTCGGAGATGCACGACAGAGCCAGTATGCGCGTATTCGCGCCTTTTTCCATAGCGATGAAGACATCAATTTTGAGGCGCCGGATGCGCACCATATGCGCAGTATCGAGATATTGCCTAACTATCACGCCGAAGGTCTTTCGATTGAATCTCTGAATTGTCTGGATAAAATCAATATCATTGCGCTCAGACGGAACCAGGTCAGCAGCGACGACCCGCTACCCGAGGTGGTATTGCAAGCGGGTGATGTACTGGTCATCGAAGGCACTCCAGATGACATTCAAAGTGCTGAAATTGAACTTATGTGTGGTTTATAAGAATGACTAAAGCGTTTGATTATTCTCTGCGTGTATCACGCAAAGCCAAATACGCAAAATTGCAAATAAAACCCTACGGCGGACTCGAAGTGGTCATCCCGGTGCGCTTTCC
>JAPUFZ010000216.1 GCA_027293245.1 Gammaproteobacteria bacterium | reverse complement strand
ACCCGCTACCGCGAGAGCGGTTTAGTCCCCTGGCCGTTTGCAGCCGCCCGACTCGAAAAAACGAACGTCCGGTTTTTAACGATATACCCGTGGTAGTGCTGCTATTATCTAAAAAATTAAAAATACATATATGAGGGGTATATCTCTCGTGCGAGTGTCTTGCTCTCCGCGCCCCCCACTAATAGACCGGACCTTTTTATAGTCGCAAGTAATTCAGCTTCACAGGTAATATCCCCACCGTGCCAGGATGGCATTGTTCATACGCTCTTCGGCTGCAAGTTCAGTCTGTACCAGGTGATAAAAGGTTTTCCAGTGCATGTGCTTTGGTTTCGTATAAACCTCATCATCATCCATATCAAGCCTATTGCTGATCTTGTTGGCTTTCCTTACCAGTCGCTCGAAATAGTCTTCACCCTGACTTGCATAGGGTAGCTGGTAGCAGTGCTGACATAGGAATAAAACATCTGCGCCGTAGAGTACAGCGACTCTCGCTTCACAACGAGAGCATAGAAACCATTTGCGCTCACCACCATAATTACAGCGTGTACGATCAAACCATATTGACTGTTTTACTGATTGCCAATCTTCACCGCCATAGCGTTGCCATTTGAAATTTAGAATCATCGTGTTTTCGTACATTGTGTAATTGATATTGCCTGATGGCTCCCCGCCTATATCCCAGGAAAGCGTTCCCGTACGATTCGGGTTTAACAATCGGTGTCTATTCAAATAGCGAATATCAATGCGTCGTGTTTCTTCGCATGTATTGCGCGTACTCCCTCGATACCAGGTGCCTGATCCGCGTCCGCCCATAGTTACCTCTCGTTATTAGCCGAAATCATTAGCGAAGTTTCACTCCGTAAGTTGCATGTAATACACTATCGAACAGGTTGGAACAGTAGTACCGCAGGCAGATTTTGCGGAAATATAGGGAATGAACAGGAGACGAATTCGTTTTAATTACCCATGCCAGGGCTTATACTGAATGGAGGAAGCACAAGCAACTCAGAAATGCAAAAAATACGATTCAATCGTTGGCATGAAAGGCAGCTTTATTATAGTTTTGCCTGGCTAATCAGTTGTTTGATGGCTGGTTTTTTATTCCTGACTATTCTCGAACTCGTTGGATTTAGATCTTCCAGCGTCGTATTAATCATCACCCTTATTGTGCTTTATATCAATGGGATAGCGATTATCGAGCTGTTTCGGCGATTCTGGTCGAGATTTTTCCAGGCGCAGGAGTGTGCCAGCGCCGCTACCTGCAAAAATTGTAGCTCTTATGGGTTGTTTGACGTAACAGCCGGTGCGCCGCCTATTTATGCAAGGTGTGAAAAATGCGATCATCGATGGGTGATTGAGTAATTCCAGTGAACCGATGAGCTAATGACCGAACATATGACCTGGAACCACTGACATGACAGTAAAAAATACCTGTGTTTATCTGGGTCAGCCGCTGGCCGACTATGGTTTCAAGGACGGCCACCCATTCGGGCCCCAGCGACACGATGTTTTCAAGGCCGAAGTGATTCGCCAGGGATTAGACAAGTCGTTAGATATACAGGAACCGGTCAAGGCTACTCCGGACTTGATCGAATTATTCCACACCAGCGACTATATCGAAAAAGTACGGGATTATTCAAAGTTTGGTACTGGTTATCTCGATGGGGGCGACACACCCTCATTTGTCGGCATGTACGAAGCCGCGAGTAATGTTGCCGGTTCTGTCACCGATGCGATCGACCGCATCATGTCGAAACAATATCGCCGTGCTTTTTCGCCTATCGCGGGCCTACACCACGCGCGCCGACATGTCGCCGCAGGGTTTTGTGTTTTTAACGATTGTGGCATCGCCATCGAATATCTTCGCCACCAGTACGGTATCAAACGCGTGGCCTATATCGATATTGATGCTCACCATGGCGATGGCGTTTTTTACAGCTTCGAAGATGATCCTGATTTGCTGTTTGCCGATATACATCAGGATGGCCGCACACTGTACCCTGGAACCGGTTTTGCAGAGGAAACGGGCAAAGGCGAGGCAGTTGGTACTAAACTGAATATTCCTGTTCCACCATTTTCTGACGATGCGGTTTTCCAGTCGGTCTGGCCCCAGATAGAAGATTATTTAAAAAAAAATGAACCCGAGTTTATAATGCTGCAATGCGGCGCCGATAGTATCGAGGGCGATCCAATAACCAACATGGCATTCAGTCCTGCCTCGCATGCTTATGCAGCCAAACGCCTGTGTCAACTGGCCGATCTTTATTGCGAGGGAAGAATGCTGGCGATGGGCGGCGGAGGCTACAATCACGACAACATAGCCCGGGCCTGGACCGCAGTGGTCGATGCCATGATCAAAGCGGGCTAAAGCTCGAAAATTCTATTCCCAACGTACGTTATTTTGATCTGCTACTGCCGACTGCAGTAGCTCGATCAGTGGCAGAGCCCGGGTATGCAGACTCACCGCTGGTTGATCGTCTTCCTCGTCAGCCGTGGGCTCGACGACATCTATGACTGATTCAAGCTGGCGTTGCAAATTGCTCAATGCCTGCGGCACGTCTTCAGCGATTATCCCGCCGGGGACCGAGACCCCGTAGTCCATCATCTTCAGCAACTTCAGGGCGACTTCGCCAAACATCATGATGTTGGCATAGGATTTTGTCTTAAAGGTAATCAACATTTGAACGCTCTCACTGGTGTTAGTTAATGTTTAACCATTATTCAGTACATGTTGCAAGATACCGCCGGCCAGGTAGTAGGCCAATTCATCATTGGTATCAATCCGGCACAGGACTTCAACCGACAACTCGGAACCGTTTTTATGCTTCACTGTTAGATTCAGCTTTTGCCCGGTTACCAGACCCTGCTCCATACCACTAATACTGATCAATTCCTCACCCGTCAAATTGAGTCGTTTACGGTCAAAACCGTCGATAAACTGCAGTGGCAAAACCCCCATGCCGATCAAATTAGACCGGTGGATGCGTTCAAAACTTTCGACTATGACAGCCTTTACCCCCAACAGGCGGGTACCTTTTGCTGCCCAGTCACGACTCGACCCTGTTCCATATTCCTTACCGGCAATCACCACCAGGGGTACCGCCTGCTGCACATAACGCATCGCCGCCTGGTAAATACTCATCGTTTCCTTTCCAGGGTAATGAACCGTTACGCCACCTTCACTTTCCGGCGTCATCTCGTTCTTGATGCGTATATTTGCGAAGGTGCCCCGCATCATCACTTCGTGGTTACCGCGTCTCGAACCGTAAGAGTTAAACTCCGACACCCGCACACCGTTTTCCTGCAGGTACTCACCTGCGGGGCTATTCGCGGCGATCTGGCCTGCGGGTGATATATGATCGGTAGTGATTGAATCGCCGAGCAAAACCAAAATTCGAGCATTCATGATTGGCGATAATTGCCGGCTATTGTCGAGGCTAAAATACGGCGGATTCCGAATATAGGTAGACTTTGAATCCCAGGCGTAGGTCAGGGAACTGTCGACCTGAATATTTTTCCAGTTTTCATCGCCACTAAATACATCGGCATATTGTTCGTTGAACATCGATTCAGTGACTTTCATTACTTCGTCAGCGATCTCCTGATTGCTGGGCCATATATCGCGCAGGTAAACCGGTTTTCCATCGTTTCCCTGTCCTATTGGTTCACTGCTCAAATCAATGCAAGTGCTGCCGGCGAGAGCATAGGCGACAACCAGCGGCGGTGAAGCGAGCCAGTTAGCCTTGGTATGGGCATGAATACGACCTTCAAAATTCCGGTTTCCAGATAACACGCTGGCCACCGTGAGTTGATTATCCAAAATCGATTTTTCAATTTTCTCCGGCAATGGTCCCGAGTTACCAATACAGGTGGTGCATCCATAACCGACCAGGTTAAAACCGATAGCGTCAAGTTCCTGTTGCAATCCGGCCGCGTTCAGGTACTCGGTGACGACCTTGGAGCCAGGGGCCAGCGAAGTCTTAACCCATGGTTTGGTCATCAACCCCGCTCGCCGCGCATTGCGTGCGAGTAGACCTGCCGCGAGCATTACCCTCGGGTTTGAAGTATTGGTACAGGAGGTAATCGCCGCGATCACCACGTCGCCATTTTTCAAATCTCCGGATAACGAGTCGCCGGTGGCCCCTTCGTCTGCCAGTAACGACTGGGTTACCTGCTTGACACTGGAAAGAGCAACCCGGTCCTGCGGCCGTTTTGGCCCGGCTAACGACGCTTCTACGGTCGACAGATCCAGTGTCAGCGAGCTACTGAACACAGGGTCCGGTGCATCGGCATCATGCCACATACCCTGGGCTTTACTATAGGCTTCGACCAGTGACAGTGTCGCCTGGTCGCGCCCGGTAAGGCTCAGATAACGAATGGTTTCCCTGTCAACCGGAAAAAATCCGCAGGTGGCACCGTATTCGGGTGCCATGTTTGCCAGTGTTGCCCGATCGGCCAGCGGTAGTTGCGCCAGCCCTTCTCCGTAAAATTCGACAAATTTTCCAACCACACCGTGCGCACGTAATTGCTGTGTAACCGTCAAAACCAGGTCCGTTGCGGTAATGCCTTCGCGCATCTGGCCGGTAAAATTGAATCCAACCACCTCGGGAATCAGCATTGAAATAGGCTGGCCTAACATCGCAGCCTCGGCCTCGATACCACCGACACCCCAGCCCAGTACTCCAAGTGCATTAATCATCGTAGTATGAGAATCGGTGCCCACCAGCGAATCAGGAAAGGCATAGTTTTTGGCTTCCAGCTTTGCATGCCACACTACCCTGGCCAGGTATTCCAGATTAACCTGGTGACAGATGCCGGTCCCCGGTGGCACCACGCGAAATTGCTGGAACGCCTCCGAACCCCAGCGTAAAAATCGATAGCGCTCATCGTTACGCACCACTTCAAGCGCTACATTGGCGCTAAACGCTTTCGCGGTAGCATATTGATCTACCATGACCGAATGGTCGATGACCAGGTCGACGGGTATTTGAGGGTTGATCACATCGGGGTTGCCGCCAGCGCTGGCAACCGCATCACGCATTGCGGCAAGGTCAACAACCGCCGGCACACCGGTGAAATCCTGCATTAATACCCGTGTTGGCCTGAAGGCAATTTCACGATCGGAACTGCGTTCCGAGACCCATTTAACCAGGGCTTCGATATCTCCCCGGGCATCTTCGCCACCGGTTTCAAAACGAAGTATATTTTCGAGCAACACTTTGAGCGAATATGGCAACCGTTGTATGTCACCCCAGCCGTGTTTCGAGAGTCGGTTTAAGTTGAAATAGTAAAATTTCTGATCGAGTACCTGTAGTGAATCCAGGGTATCGAGGCTATTATTTCCTGTTTTCATGGAGTTTCTCCGGCATTAACTGACCTGTTGCCAGGCAACCATAGCTAAGAATGAGTAAGTAAGCCCGTCAGTATAAATGATTTAACCAGCTTTGATTAGTTCGTCCCACCCGGACGCAATTTTAATAAGCGCATACGATTGACAACGCCGACCAGTTCCTGCAATCGCGGCAGGGCCAGTTTCCCCATCGGATAAGGGGTAATCAAATCAAAACCCTGTTGCTCGAGTTGCTCAATTTCATGCCGCAGCGCCGACACGAGGCCATATTCCTGGGCTGCGTCGTTTTGCTGGAAATGATCAATCAAATAACCAATCGAGAGTAGCTGTGCAGTATCTACCAGCTGTTCCAGTGACTGCAGGGAAACTTCTTCTTCACCGTATTGCAGTAGGCGCGTACCAAAAGCTCTTATTCTCGGTTTTCCAGTCTTGCCGAGTGAGGACAGACAGCCGGGCAGCGGGATTCTCGGCGTTTGCTGAAACGTGTCCGGATACTCTAACTCGGCTTCGGCAACCTGGTCTGCCAGTTCCTGTGCCAGTTGCGTCCTGTCACGGGGTAAATAACTATCCATCATAATCACGCGATCTGCAACCGAAAAATAATCTCCCGAACCACCCATGACAATAACGATCGAGACTCCCTGTTGGGCCTGCAGCTGGCGAATTCTTTGTAATAGCGGTGTAATCGGTTCGCTCGATTTGGGTACCAGCGATTGCATACGTCGATCGCGTATCAGAAAATTAGTCGCCGAGGTATCCTCGTCAATTAACAGGGTTTTTGAACCGGCTGATATTGCCTCTATAATACCTGCGGCCTGTGAGCTACTACCACTGGCATTGTTGGTGGTAAAGAATCCACAGTCCTCAGCCCTGGGTAAATTTTGAATGAAAGGCCTGATATCGACTCCTGCGATAGCGCGGCCATCTTCGGCGCGTAGTTTGAAACAACTGGGATCGCTGACCACCTGTTCACGGCCGTCGCCTGGAATATGGTCGTAAACTCCCTGCTCAATAGCGCGTAACAGGGTCGATTTGCCGTGGAATCCACCACCGACAATTAAATTGATGCCAACCGGAAAAGCCAGGCCCCGTATCGCCGAACTATGCTTGAGAGACAATTCACAGGCCAGCGAATCCGGTGCCATGAGTTTGACAGAATCCTCCAGTACCCGGTCATCGACACCGCTTCGACGTGCCAGGCTGGAACCGTCAGCGATAAAAGCGATGAGATTATGTTGGGCCAGTTGGCTACGCAGATATTGTTGATCTTCGATACAGTTGACATGTTGCTCGACATGGTCAAGCTTGTTCGCCGCCGCCAATAAAGCCGAGCCGACTAACCCAGGTAGTTTGGAAATCAACATAATCTGCGCATGATCCGCGTCGATCCTGCGATCATTTGCCGGCAGCCCGATTTGAAATCGAACTTCGAGCGAGGCGGTTCGAATCAACACGGTACTACGACGCAAGACCTGCTGACCATAGCTTGCAATGTTGAACTCGCCGCTACGACCTGAACCCCGCTTCTCCCAGACCAGCGACTTTATTGCAGCCGCAAAACGGCGTCCCAGGTAGTCTTCCAGGGCTATGCGGCGTATCGAATTGTCGTATAGATGGGATGGTAAAGAAGTGGCCGTTAGTGGCAACACGACACGGCAACGCGAAGGTTCGGCAAATGGATCACCTTGTACGTGATCAATATGCAGACGAAATTTATCAAACTGAAATTCGCCCTGCAAGCGCCGATAGGCTTTATACCCCTGCCCGTCGATCTGAGTTAACAAGTTTTTCAGATTCTGCATAATTATCGATCAGGAAAATTTGCAAACCTTGCGCCTATTAAATTAAATTGTCCAGATACTCTAATTTTCTGCGCCCGAATCAATAATAGATAAAAGCGATGCTCTGCAGCCTGGAGAGAGTCAGTTTTTTCTAAGGTTTACCCGCAGATTCCCTAAGGAGTCATATAGAGATGTTAACAGATCAGGAGTTACCCTTACTCACACAGAAAGTGGATCAAATCGGGGTCGCTTTGGTCAACCTCTTTACCGAGGCTGATATAGCCCGAGCCAAACAATGCAAACTCTTCTCGACGCAGGAATATCTCCTGACCCTCCATGGTTTTAATGAAAGTACCGTTAGTACTTTGATCGGTAATAATGAATTTTCCACGTCGGTGTTCAAATTTTGAATGATGACGCGAAAT
>JAPUFZ010000215.1 GCA_027293245.1 Gammaproteobacteria bacterium | reverse complement strand
CGATTACCGCCCTGTCTTCCTGTGGACAATCGCAGCGAAAAGATCAATACGGCCCATTTACTCCGGGGTTCATCGAAATACCACATTGCCTGGCGTATCGCTCGCCGAATGGCGATGACCCTGATTTTGGCGTGCAGTGCGCCCGTGAACTTGAAAAAATCATCTTGCGCGAAGGTCCGGATACGGTAGGTTCGGTTTGCCTCGAGCCTATTACCGCCGGTGGTGGTGTGATTGTACCACCAGAAGGTTACTTCGAAACCATTCAGGAGATTTGTAAAAAATACGGTGTGTTATTGCATATGGATGAAGTAGTTTGTGGCATGGGACGTACCGGCACCTGGTTTGGATACCAGCACTTCGGTGTTAAGCCCGACATTGTCACCATGGCAAAAGGTGTTGCCAGTGGCTATGCTGCTATCTCGGTCACGGTTACCACCGAAGACCTTTTCAACGAGTTTTTGGCTGAGCCGAGCGACAGCATGCATTATTTCCGTGATATCAGTACCTTTGGCGGTTGTGCCGGTGGGCCGGCTGCCGCACTGGAAAATATGCGCATTATCGAACAGGAAAATATACTCGATAACGTCAATAAAATGGGTGATTACCTGATGGATGCGCTGCGCGAGTTACAACAAAAGCATCCGATTATCGGAGACGTAAGGGGCAAGGGGCTGTTCGTTGGTGCCGAACTGGTGAAAGATGCGAAAACGCGTGAACCGGTAGACGAGTCGGTCGCGGCGGCAGTCGTAGGCGATTGCCTGAAGCAGGGCGTCATGATCGGACGAACTAATCGCAGTTTTGCCGAATTTAATAATACCCTGTGTTTGAGCCCGGCGCTGGTTTGCACCAAAGACGATCTCGACGAAATTGTCGCATCGATCGATGTCGCACTGGATAACCTGGCTAAATAGTGAACTATCATGTTGAATTCCAGCGCGCAAAAAGATAACCAGCGTGATCGCGAAATTCTACTCGACGAGATAGCGGATGTTCTCACCGAAAAGGACTTCCTCTACCTGAAATCGACCCAGGTAATCGAGCTACTGTCGAACATGGCGGGGTCCAGGATTGGCAATGACCAGTTGTTTCTCGATAGCTGGGACAGGCTCGAAGAAGACCAGTATATGGCCGATGGTGGCCGGTATCGTAAGCGACGGCATGCAGTTTTTGCGATCCAGTCCGCGGGTGGGACGCCGGCTTTGATGCCCTGTCAACCACACTATCAAACGCTCGATTACAACACTTTGAACGGCGGCATTGCGCGCTATTTCGCGCCCATACTGCTTGACTTGCTGAACAGCCGCTCGCTGGCGGCCCTGCTCGAATTTGGTGCCCGTTTGTTTAGCCAGGTTTCGGCTAACGCGTCATGGCATATTGAGCTGCACCAGTTTCGTATCGAGGCGAGGGATGGTCAAAAGGGCAATCCGACGCCGGAAGGTGTGCATCGTGATGGGGTTGATTTCGTCATCGTGGTGATGATCAAACGCGTTAATATCGAAAGCGGAGCTACTTCTATTTACAATCTGGATAATCAACTGGTGGGTGAGTTTACCCTGCAGGAAACATTTGACATGGCAATCGTCAATGACAAAAAGGTATATCACGGGGTAACACCCATTACTCAACTCGATCCGAATGAAGATGCCTATAGAGACGTACTGGTCATAACCTTCAGGCAGAAGCAAAGTTAATTAACTCGTATTGTTTTGGTAATAAACTGAATATAATTCGTCCACAGTGCGATTGATCGGCTGTAAGCTGGTATCTACCATTGTCCAGGAAACCGGGGAATATTGTGGAAAGAGAAGCAATGAATTTCGATGTGGTCATCGTGGGCGCAGGCCCATCCGGACTGACCATGGGTATTCGTCTTGCGCAACTCGCGCAGCAAAAAGAACGTGAACTGACGATTTGTATTCTTGAAAAAGGATCCGAAGTGGGTGCGCATATACTGTCCGGTGCAGTACTCGAGCCACGTACACTGAATGAACTCATCCCTGACTGGAAAGACAAGGGTGCACCACTCAATGTAGCGGTTAAGTCGGACAAGTTTCTATACCTGACCAGGACGGGTTCGATTTCGATGCCGACACCACCGCAGATGCACAACCACGGCAACTATATCATCAGCCTGGGGAATTTTTGTCGTTGGCTCGCCGAGCAGGCCGAAGAACTGGGTGTCGAAATCTTCCCTGGATTTGCCGCCGCTGAAATTCTCTACGATGAGTCTGGCGCCGTGCGTGGTGTTGCCACCGGAGACATGGGTATAGGCAAGGACGGCAAACCCGGCGACAATTTTGAACCCGGTATTGAATTGATCGGACGACAAACTATCTTTGCCGAGGGTTGCCGTGGCTCCCTGACAAAACAGTTGATGGAAACTTTCAACTTGCGTGATGGCGTCGAACCACAAACCTATGGAATCGGCATCAAGGAATTATGGGAAGTGAAGCCTGAAAATCACACAGAGGGCAGTACTTTGCACACCATCGGCTGGCCGTTGAAATCAGATACCTACGGCGGTTCTTTTTTGTATCACATAGCGGATAACCAGGTTGCGGTCGGTTTTGTCATCGGCCTGGATTACCGCAACCCGCACCTCAATCCTTACGAGGAATTCCAGCGCTTCAAAAACCATCCGAAAATTCGCCCCGTTTTTGCAGGTGGCAAGCGTATTTCATACGGTGCCCGCGCCATATCTGAAGGCGGAATACAGTCAATTCCAAAACTGACTTTTGCCGGTGGATTGCTGATAGGCGATACTGCTGGCTTTCTCAATGTGCCAAAAATAAAGGGAACTCATACGGCGATGAAAAGCGCCATGGTGGCGGCCGAAGCAGTTTTTGAACTATTGCCGGTCGAATACGATGAAGAGAACCCGGGCGCGGCGCTGGAAGCTACCGGCTACCCGCAAGATTTAAAAAATTCCTGGCTATGGGCAGAGTTGCACAAGGTTCGCAATATCCGACCGGCGTTTCAAAAAGGCCTGTGGATGGGGCTCGCCAATGGCGCTCTTGAGTCCTTTATTTTACGCGGCAAGGCACCCTGGACGCTTGGCCATCACAAGGATCATGAGCAAATTGGTAACATCAAGGATTATGCAAAAATCGACTATCCGAAACCCGACAACGAAGTCTCGTTCGACCGCAATTCATCGGTATTTATATCGGGTACTTTTCACGAAGAAGATCAGCCGGTACACCTGCGTTTAAAAGATGATAGCGTACCGATTAGCTTGAATCTGGCACAGTATGATGCTCCGGAACAACGTTATTGTCCGGCTGGAGTTTATGAAATCATTGAGCTCGACGGTGAGCCACGGTTGCAAATCAATGCGCAGAATTGTGTGCATTGTAAGACCTGTGATATTAAGGACCCGAGTCAGAATATAAACTGGGTGGTGCCGGAGGGAGGGGGGGGACCAAATTACCCCAACATGTAAAAAAAGTGGGTTCAAAGCGGCGCTTTTTCCGCAATTGCGTCGTCAGATCCGTGCTCGATTAGTCGTGTATGGGCTATACACTCCTGCTCTGTGCGCGGATCTTCCTTGCACTAGCGAAAAAATCACCACTTAGAACCCACTTTTTAGTTTCGATTGATATTTTTTTATCAAATGTTCGAAAGTGAGTTCTAATGCCGCATTGTATTATTGAGTATTCTTTGGGGGTTGCTGATCAAATTGAAATTGATGATTTGGTTGGAGCTGTCCATCGGGGGGTTTTTAGTTCTGGGCTTTTTGATGAGTATGATATTAAGACTCGTGCGATCGCGTACACGCATCATAGTACTGGCTTGACACAGGATTCGTTTGTGCATGTTACTGTGCGTTTGTTGTCTGGGCGTGACGATTCACAAAAGGTGGATTTGAGTGAA
>JAPUFZ010000214.1 GCA_027293245.1 Gammaproteobacteria bacterium | reverse complement strand
ACCGCGCGTCAGCCAGTCCTCGTTTTTCAGGACGGCGATAATTATTTCGGAGATACCCAGTGTCGCGATTGCGAGATAATCGGCACGTAGTCCAAGTGCCACCTTGCCGATTAACCAGGCGATTCCGGCGGCGACAAAGCCACCGACGATCCATGAAAATATGATCGGTAGCCCGATACCGCCAAGATAACCGGTTTTTGCAGACTCGATCGCCTCAATCGAAGCAACTGCAGGGTCGAGGAAATAACGCGTGGCAAACAGACCAATGATAAGCGTAACACCGATCGCCCAGCTTCGATGACGTCCGGCATCCATTTTCCGATAACAGAGAATCGATATGCTTACCGTGGCCGCAAAAAATATTGCTGCCAACAGCAGTTTACCCCAGCCAGCTTGCCAGGCTGCAGTGACTGGTGCCTGCGATACCAGTACCGCAGTTACCCCTCCAAGCGCGGCAAAGCCCATGATGCCAACATTGAGCAGGCCCGCGTATCCCCATTGCATATTTACACCCAGAGCCATGATTGCCGATATCAGGCAGAGGTTGAATATGCCAAGCGCGACCGACCAGGATTGAGCAAAGCCAATGACTAGCAGCAGCAGGCCAACGATGCCGAATGCGAGCCAGGTTTTTTGTTCGCTCGTCATAACAGCTTACCTTTCAATATACCGGTCGGCCTGACCAGTAACACCAGCACCAGGATGATGAACGACACTGCGAATTTATAGTCGGTCGATAGCAACTGCTTCAGTCCCTCGGTCTCCAGACTCGCCGGTAACAGGTAGATGAATACTTTCCTGTAGGCATAGGTCACTACCACTTCGGAAAACGCGATGACATAACCACCCACGATAGCCCCAATCGGGTTGCCTATTCCACCCACGATCGCCGCGGCGAACATCGGCAATAGCAATTGGAAGTAGGTGAAAGGTTTAAAGCTCTTGTCGAGACCGTATAAAGTACCGGCAATGGTCGCCAACGTAGCGGCGAGAATCCAGGTAACGAGCACCACCCGGTCCGGATTAACCCCCGACAGTAGGGCCAGGTCTTCATTGTCAGAATAAGCTCGCATCGCCTTGCCGGTTCGAGTTTTCTGCAAAAACCAGAACAGCGCGATGACCAGCAGGATGGCGACAAAAATAGTCAGTCCCTGCGAGACCTTGATCGTCAGGCCCTCGCTGAGACCGGTCATGGCCTTGAAATCCCGGGCACGGATAATATATCGTTCACCATCGAGGAAACGCTGATCATTCGGGCCGATGATAAAGCGGACGATGCCGTTGATCATGAACATTACGCCTATCGATGCAATCATCATGGTAACCGGCGGCGCCTTATGGTGGCGGTAATACTGATAAACAAGCTTATCGGTGAATACCAGCAGTGCGATAGTGAAGAGTATACCGACGGGTAAGGCCAGCAATGCGGTGGGTAAAGGGCCTAAATTAATTCCCTGCGACTGTAACCACCAGGTCACCAGAATGGTAACCATGGTCCCGAACGCCATGGTGTCACCGTGGGCGAAATTGGCAAATCGGAGTATGCCAAACACCAGCGTGACGCCGAGTGCACCCAGTGCCAGTTGCGAGCCATAAGTCAGGCCCGGAACGATGATAAAGTTTAATAGTAAAACGATGGCGTTGATAATGTCGGTTAAAGCGTCCATCGGCTACCCTCCCAGAAACGAGCGTCGTACTTCGGGATCTTCGAGCAATGCCTGGCCGGTATCGGTATGCCGATTTTCGCCGATGACGAGAACGAATCCCTTATCGGCGATACTCAATGCCTGGCGCGCGTTTTGTTCGACCATCAGGATCGCGACACCGGATTGCCGGATTTCGAGTATGCGGTCAAATAGTTCATCCATGACGATCGGAGATACCCCGGCCGTGGGTTCGTCCAGCATCAACACCGATGGTTGCGACATCAAGGCCCGGCCAACGGCGACTTGCTGGCGTTGTCCGCCCGAGAGTTCGCCGGCCAGTTGGTCCTGCTTTTGCTCCAGTATTGGGAATAGTTCGAATATCTGAGCAAGTGTTTCACTAATATCGTCGTCGCGCAGGAAAGCACCCATTTCGAGATTTTCGAATACCGTCATATTGATGAACACGTTATTAGTCTGTGGTACAAAAGCGATACCTTCGGCAATACGATCCTGCGGAGATAATTGGGTAATATCCTTGCCCCTGAAGCGAACCGATCCTTGCTTGAGTTCCAGCATGCCAAGCATGGCCCTCATCGCAGTCGATTTTCCAGCACCGTTGGGTCCGACTATGACGGCGATTTCACCTTGCTCTACGTCGATGGTACAGTCTCGCAGAATATCGGCGCCACCATAGCCACCGGTCATTAATTCACCAATAAAGTAACTCATGCCTGCACCTTCGATCGGGCCGCTAAATCCTTGTTCTTTAAGCCGCGTCCAAGATAGGCTTCGATGACATCTTCGTTGTTTTGTACCTGCTCGGCGGTGC
The DNA here is from genome assembly GCA_027293245.1 of Gammaproteobacteria bacterium. GTDB lineage: Bacteria > Pseudomonadota > Gammaproteobacteria. The sequence continues at coordinate 1,892 of JAPUFZ010000214.1, read as the reverse complement.
CCTCGGCCAGCACTGCACCTTCGGCCATACAAATCACAGGGTCACACATGCGCCCGATAAATTCCATGTCGTGCTCTATCATGCAAAAAGTATAACCCTGGTCCTGATTGAGTTTGATGATGGCGTCACCTACCTCTCTGAGCAGGGTCCGATTCACACCGGCACCGACCTCATCGAGAAAAACCACCCTGGCATCGACCATCATGGTGCGGCCCAGTTCCAATAGTTTTTTTTGGCCTCCCGAGAGGTTGCCAGCCAGTTCGTTGGCGATATGATCGAGGTTTAGAAAATCGATGACTTCCATCGCTTTGTCGTGTATCGCCTGTTCTTCCTGTTCTACCTCGGCGCGTCGAAACCAGGCATTGACCAGGTTTTCACCGGACTGGCCGCCCGGCACCATCATCAGATTTTCGGTAACACTCAAACGCGAGAATTCATGTGCGATCTGGAAAGTTCGCAACAGGCCTTTTTTGAATAACTGGTGTGGTTTGAGTCCGGTAATCTCTTCACCATCGAGAAATACTCGCCCTGCGCTTGGCGTGTAGAGTCCGGCAATGATATTGAACAACGTGGTTTTGCCGGCACCATTGGGACCTATCAGGCCGGTAATTGAGCCCTTGTCGATGTTAATCGACACATTATCGACGGCTTTTAATCCACCGAAGTATTTGGATATATTTTCAACTCGATTCATAAATCGAGATTCCGGAGGGAGGGGCAGGCTGGCATACGCCGTTTAAACTTTTCATTGGTAGGCAATGTTTGACGTGAAGTCTACACAAAAGCATTCAGCAAACCCAGCAATCTGTTGAGTATTATAATCAACAGGTATAAGCCAAAGGCAATCTACCGCCATCGGCAAAAATAGTTTGCCCGGTTATATAGGAAGAATCCTGCGAGGCTAGAAATACCGCTATCGAAGCAATCTCGCCTGGATCCGCTGGACGCTTCATCGGTGTACGGGACATCACCTCCGCCAGCGCAGAAGCATTGGTAGCAATATTTTTTTCGAACATTTCGGTAGCGACGGAACCAGGGCCGATGCCATTGACCCTGATATTTTGCTCAACCAGACTAATGGCCATTACTTTAGTCAACTGGCCGACACCCCCTTTGGAGACCACATAGGAGGCGATTTGGGGTATAGCCAGAACCTGGTTGGTCGAAGACATATTAATGATAGTTCCACCCTGTGGATCCTGCGTAGACATTTGCCTTGCTGCGGCCTGTCCAGTAAGAAATACACCTTTCAGGTTGACCCGGATCACCGCATCAAAATCTTCTTCGCGCACATCGATAAATGTACCGGTTCGTAAAATACCCGCGTTAGCGACGGCAATATCGACACGACCATAGTGGTGTGCGGCTTTGGAAAACAATAAATCGACACTCGCTTTGTCACCCACATCGCACTGGATAAAGATGACATCGCCCGCACTACCGAGGCGCTCGGCTTCTGCTGCACCTTTTTCTGCATCGATGTCGGACATTACCAGTTTCACACCTTCAGCCAGGTATCGCTCACAAATAGCGAGGCCTATGCCGTTACTGGCGCCGGTAACAACAGCTACTTTGTGTTTTAATCGCATGGCTATTCTCGTCTGAGCTAGGGTATGGAATGTATATCGGCTATTGTAGAATTACAATCCTTGAAATAGGACTGATGACTTATTTCATTTTCAATTCATTAAATTGTCTCTCATATTGAGTAGTAAAAAAAATTTTGTGCTAGGCTTCACGGTCTTTTGCCAGTAGCAAGACCGCATGTTTAAACATCATTTTCAACGTCCCGAAGTTTTTCTATACCTGTTTTCAGCCGCCGTACCGATATCGTTTGCGACCTGGCAGGCGCTGATTAACAATTTTGCCATTGAACAGGTCAATTTTACCGG
>JAPUFZ010000213.1 GCA_027293245.1 Gammaproteobacteria bacterium | reverse complement strand
ACAATGTAGTATCTCGTAACCTCCCAATTCGGTAATTTCCATATCGTGGTACTGTATGTGATCTGAATTGTTGAGCACGTCATCGATCTCGAAAAAATCGTCGTTACCCGGGGACGTGATCAATGGAATGCCTGTGTCCTTCAGTTTTTCACCAGCAAACTCACACCACTCGCCAACTCTCTCTACAACCAGCTTCTTGAATAGTGTATGCCGGCGTTCCTCGTCTTTTGCCAGCTCCTGATATTCATCTTCCGACATTTCTGCTGCGTAAAAACCCATATTGCCGACAAGTTTTTTAAATTCTTCGATATCAGCCCGGCTCTCCAACGTCACCTCCCCTCCAGTTTGATAGGCCAGGTGGGTGCCATTGGATTGTTTACATATGGGGATTATGGCTTTGCCTGTGGCGTCGCCACCCATGATGAGCGCGTCGGCACCATAAAATTTGGCGCCGTTGACAAATTTCTTGAAACATACGTTAGAGCCATGTAGGTCGGAGGCAAAAAATAGCACCAGCTTTTCGCCTTTTTTAGCACTGTTTTTTTTGTTCCAGAACATCGTTCGTGTACCTCTGTTATTTCCAGCTCTGAGTTAGAAAAAAATCATCAGTCGATAGTAGTTATGGTCACGCTATCGCAGCCTAAAATTTACTTAGATAAGCATCAATTTCCCAACTAGAAATCGAATTGTGGTAATCCCACCACTCCGCTGTCTTAAGCTCTATATATGATTGAGTCAGGTCTTCACCTAATACTTTGCTTGAGAAGGGATCTTTCGCAAACGACTCGATTGCCTCGAGCAGGGTGCGCGGTAACAGTTTGACCTTTTGCTGCTCCAGCTCCCGGTCGCTTAACTCGTACATATTAAAATCGACTGGATCGCCGGGATCGAGATCGTTCTCGATGCCATCGAGGCCGGCAGCGAGCATCATGGCCGCTGCCAAATAGGGGTTCATCGTCGGATCGACTGCTCGCGACTCGATCCGGGCAGATGACAGGTAAACCCCACCCTGATGCGGGGCCTGATCCTCAATTTCGGGTCGAAGCCTGGGCACTCGCATCATATGCGTGCGGTTGTTGCCACCATAGGAGATGAAAATTGGAGCCCAGGTGTAGCCGGTCATGGATCCGGTTTTTACCAGCCGCTTGTAGGAATTTACTATTGGGCAGCATACGGCGACAATCGCCGGGGCGTGTTCCAGGACGCCTGCCAGAAACTGATAAGCCAGCTTTGACAGTCCACAGTTACGTTTATCGGAGCCGTCGCCGAACAAATTCTCACCAGTCTCCAACGATTCCATTGACATGTTGAAATGAGAACCACTGCCGGTTCGGTTGGCGTAGGGTTTGGGCATAAAGGTTGCCTCGATGCCATGTTGTCGAGACACTTCCTTCATCATCAACCGCCATAACACGTAGCGGTCTGCCATGGTCAGGGCATCGGCATAGGCAAAGTCAAATTCGAACTGGCTATTGGCGTCTTCATGGTCAAAGGAATATACGTCCCATCCCAGTTGGTTCATATAAACCACTACTTCATCCAGCCAGTCAAGACTTTCAAGCAGACCGACGACATCGTAAGCCGACTTCGCAAGCACGTTCCTGGGATTGGCAGGAACAACCTGCTCACCCTCGCGTCTTACCAAGAATATTTCACACTCGATTCCCAGATTAAATCGAAAACCCATCTCCGTGGCCCGTTCGATTTGCCGGCACAGTATTGACCGCGAGCACATCGGCCAGGGTTCGTCATGGTGTCGCAGGTTTCCTGGCGCCCAGGCCACTGTTGGTCGCCAGGGTAGAATGGTGACTGCTTGCGGATCAGGGTGCAGGGCCAGCTCATCATCATGCGGCCCCTGTCCCATTCCATCAAGCGCCGCACCGGTGTACAATTCCGAGCCACGCAACATCCGGTCGAAGTGTTCGACCGGCACTGCCTTGGCCTTTGGAATGCCATGGACATCGACGTAGGACGCAAGGCAATACTTGACCCCCTGGTCGATCAGGTTTTGCTTTGTTTCTATCGTAGCTACGTTCGATTGCGCCGGTTTATCAGGAGTTACTGCCGCCATACCTGCCCCTCTTCATGCATGTCTGTGCTGTTGATTATTTCCATAAGCCTGCTCCCTAAGCGGTGTCGCCATCTTGTCGATGTCGCGTTTGCATTCGATCCGTCAAATAACCTAAATGAAGCCACAATATTTCTCGCAGATCGGCCATTGCGGTTTCGAGATTAAAATCTTCGCGTATCATTGCGGCCACCATAATGCCATCGAGGTGAGTGGATACGAATAGTGCCAGGCGATCGGGATCGACGGCATGGAAGATACCCTGATCGATACCCCGTCGTATGCTGTCGGAGAGTATGCTGTGCTCTACATCGTAAAAATTATTCACTTCCCTGTCGATCGAACTAATTCTGATCCTGGATCCGGAGTAGTCCAGCATTACCTTTACCAATTTTCGGATGGACCCTGATAACTCGAGGTTGGTGTCAAACCAGTCGTTGATCAAATCAACCGGATCATCGTGTCTTTTGCGTAAATTGGTGTAATTCTCGAGCGCTACGGTAATAGCGTTTTCTATTGTTGCCCTGAACAAATCTTCCTTATTCTCAAAGTAGTAATAGATCAGGGCCGTGTTGACGCCGCATGCGTTGGCGATATCTTTGATGGTCACAGAGGCAAAATCCCGCTCTGCGAATAGATCGAGGGCTGTCACCGTTAGCTCAATTGCGCGGCTCTTTGTGGCATTTTTCATCTCTTGCCTTTGTTTTCTTGTTGGCGCTTTCAACTTGACTGAGGCCATTTAACCGATGATAATCCAGTACCATTTTAATTAATCGATTAATCAAAATCAAGTCGTATTTTTAATATAATTGTGGAGCAGTGATCATGAGTAAGCCGAATATAGACAGGCGCACAGCCAATACAGAGGCTTTCGAGCGACTTTGTGCCTCTGAACCGGTACTGAAGGCAATTGCTCCGGCAATCGATGTCCTGCCTGGCATGACTCCCAACACAGTTCTCACTTCGGGTCCCCCAATGCCATGGGGCGACTACATCGGGGGACAGCGCGATGCGATTATTGGGGGTGTATTATTCGAAGGCCTGGCGAGTGATCGGGACGAGGCGGTGCGCAAGCTTGCCGCCGGTGACATAAAAGTTGACGGTTGCCACGGTTATGCGAGTGTCGGGTCGCTCGCGGGCATCTACACCGCCTCTATGCCTGTTTTCGTGGTGGAAAATACTGCGTTCGGTAATTCGGGCTATTGCAATATGTACGAGGGTACCAATCCTCGACGCTTAAATTATGGGGTCTACGACCAGGGCGTCCGCGAACGGCTATTGTTCGTTCAGGACATCGTAGCTCCGATGCTAAAAATGGCCTTGCAGCTATCCGGAGAGATTCCTCTTAAACCTATCATTGCCAGGGCACTGCACATGGGTGACGAACTGCACAGCCGCAGCACCGCAGCGTCG